>LBIU01000061.1 GCA_000987445.1 Candidatus Accumulibacter adiacens
GCGATCAACGTTAACCGCTCCGGTACTCGCCGTGAGGAACTGCTGCTCAAGCCGGATGTACTGCAGAAGATGTGGGTCCTGCGCAAGTTGCTCTACAACATGGACGACCTCGACGCGATGGAGTTCCTGCTCGACAAGATCAAGGCGACCAAGAACAACGCCGAGTTCTTCGACTCGATGCGCCGCTGATCGACACCGCGATCATCAGCCGATTGCGGCGGATCGCGAAATCACGGATAATCGCGTTCTTTCAAAAAATCCTCTCGTGCCGATCGTCGCTCCCGGCGATGGACGGACCGATCCAACACACAGGACAAGCACCCGATGAAAGCCAACATCCATCCTGCCTACAACGAGCTGGCGGTGACCTGCTCCTGCGGCAACGCCTTCACCACCCAGTCGACGATGAAGAAACCCTTGCATGTCGAGGTCTGCGCGGCCTGTCATCCTTTCTACACCGGCAAGCAGAAGATCATCGATACCGCTGGTCGGGTCGAGAAATTCAACCAGAAATACGGCGCCATGCGCAAGTCGGCTTAGGGCAAGACAAACGGTCGACTGGAGTCGGCAGAAAGGGCAGCCGCGAGGCTGCCTTTTTCATGTGTATCAGCAGAAAACGAGGATGAGCACTAGTTCAGCGATCTCAGCTCAGCCGGAGCACAAGCGATTCAAGGGGATCACGCTACCGCCGAGTGGCTGGACTCTGGGGATCCTGCTCGCCCTTTACATCTTTACCGGACTGATCGGCCACGACCCGTGGAAAAATGACGACGCGGTCACCATCGGCGTGGTCCACGACCTGGTCCGCAACGGCCACTGGCTGAGCCTGAGCCTGGCGGGCGCTCCCTACCCCGATGCGCCCCTGCACTATTGGGTGGCGGCGGCCACGGGCCACCTGTTTGCCTGGCTGCTGCCGCTCCATGAAGCCGCGAGGCTGGCCAGCGGCGTGTTCACGCTCCTCGCGCTGACCTTCATCTATCTCGCCGCGCGTCAGCTGCACGGCCGCGAACAGGCACCGGCAGCCCCGCTGCTGTTGGCGGGAAGTATCGGCTTTCTGTTCCACGCGCACGAAGCGCAGCCGATGCTGGCCACGCTGACCGCGCACACCGCCGCCTATTGGGGCCTTGCCCAGCTGAACAGCCGGGCGCTGCGTGGCGCTTGTTGCTTCGGTGCCGCTCTCGGCCTCGGCTTCCTCACCAACGGGCTGGCGCCGATGCTGCCGCTCTTGCCCGTGGCCGCCTTTGCCGCCTGGCGCGCCGACAACCGCCAGCGTGCGCTCCTGATGCTGCTTGGCTCGCTGCTCCTGGCCGGTACGCTCGCCGGCGCCTGGCTTGGCGCCTTGCTGCTCGGCTCGCCCGGACTCCTCGCCGCGTTCTGGCAAGAGCAACTGACCCTGCTCAGTGGCGACGGCCAGCCGCTGCTCAACCTGCAGCGTCTTTCCGGTCTGCTGCCGTGGTACGCATGGCCGGCTCTACCGCTCGCCGGATGGACGCTGTGGGTGAAACGTCGGCAACTGCGCGGACTTCCATTGGCCTTGCCAATTCTCGCCTTTTTGATGACCCTGCTGGCAATCGTCACCTGTCTTGGCGCGCGCAGCGCGACGGGCTTGCTGCTGTTGCCGCCGCTGGTTCTGCTCGCCGTCCCGGGCGTCACATCGCTGCGCCGAGGTGCAGCAAACGCCTTTGACTGGTTCAACATGATCACCTTCAGCTTCTTTGCCATCCTCGCCTGGATTGGCTGGTCGGCGCTGGTGTTTGGCTGGCCCGAGAAACTGGCGCGGCAAGCCAGTCGGCTGGAGCCCGGCTTCGTCGGCCACTTCAACCTGTTCGCGGTCAGCTTCGCCGTACTGGGAACCCTGATCTGGTGCTGGCTGATCGTCACCAGTCCACGCTCGCCGATGCGCGGCATCATGCACTGGATGGCCGGTCTGACCCTTTTCTGGCTACTGATTGCGACGCTGTGGATGCCGTGGATCGATTACGGGAAAACCTACCGTCCGGTATCGGCGTCGCTGGCCAAGGCGCTGCCCGAAAAACGGACCTGCATCGCCGGGCTGAACCTCGCCGACTCGCTGCTCGCCTCACTCGACTATTTTGACGACATCCGCACACTGGCGCTGACCAGCCCTGCCGGAAAGAAATGTGAACTCCTGCTGACGACACATCGGTCGCCCGCTACCCGCGGCTGGCAAAAAGTGTGGGAAGGCGGACGACCCGGCGATCGTCGCGACAGCGAGAGGCTGCAGCTCTACCGCCGCGACCCGACGAGGACCGCCAACCGCCAGCCGGGCCGCGATCAGCCGTAAACTGCCGGCAGCGGCATTCTCAAAGCCTGATGAAATGCTCGCGGTAGTATTTCAGCTCTGCAATAGACTCGCGGATATCCGCCAGCGCGATGTGCTCGGCCTTCTTGACAAAACCCTTCGCCAGCTCGGGTTTCCAACGCCGACACAGCTCCTTGAGGGTGCTGACATCGAGATTCCGGTAGTGGAACCAGGCCTCGAGCTGCGGCAGGTACCTGACCATGAAACGACGGTCCTGCCCGACAGAATTGCCGCACATCGGGCTGACCGACTGGCCAACGTATTCCTGCATGAAGGCCAGCGCGGCCGCTTCAACGGCCCCCTCGTCGAGCGTAGACGCCTTGACGCGAGCGATGAGGCCCGAACGCGCGTGCGTTTTCTTGTTCCACTCGTCCATGGCTTCCAGGCAAGCGTCGTCCTGATGCACCGCCCACACCGGTGATTCGGCGACCGTCGTCAGCTGACTGTCGGTGACGATCATCGCCAGCTCGATGATGCGATCGCGCTCAGGCTCGAGGCCGCTCATTTCCATGTCCAGCCAAACGAGGTGATTTGCATCCTGTGCCATATAATCTGCCTGAACCGATAAAAAGACTATTGTGTCACACTCGTATGCTCAATCCCTTCTCTCTCGCCTTCCTTGCCGCGCTGCTGGCAATGTTCCTCCTGCGTCTCTGGCTGGCTCAACGCCAGATCTCGCATGTCATCGCGCACCGCGCAGCGGTTCCCGCGAGCTTTGTCGACCGTATCGAGCTCGCTGCCCATCAGAAAGCCGCTGACTACACGGTACGACGGACCCGCTTCGGCAGAATCGATCTGGCCGTCGAAGTCGCGTTGCTGCTCGCCCTGACACTGGGAGGCGGCCTGCAGGCGCTACACGATTTCTGGTCGCCGCGACTCGACGGCCTGGCCTACGGCGTGGCCCTGATCTTCAGTGTGCTGGCCATCTCGGCGATCGTCGATCTGCCACTGGCGTTCTATCGACAGTTCGTCATCGAGGAAGAATTCGCTTTCAACCGCATGACGCCGCGACTGTTTCTGGCCGACCTCCTGAAGCAGGCAGCCCTGGGCCTCGCCATCGGCACGCCGGTGCTGCTCGCCGTGCTCTGGCTGATGGAAGAAATGGGCAGCCAGTGGTGGCTTTACGTGTGGCTCTTCTGGTGCGCCTTCAATCTGCTGATCCTGTTCCTTTACCCGACCTGGATCGCACCCCTGTTCAACAAGTTCGTCGCCCTCGACGACGCACCGCTGAAAGCGCGCGTCGAAGCCCTGCTCAGCCGCTGTGGCTTCAGCAGTTCGGGTCTCTTCGTGATGGACGGTTCGAAGCGCTCCAGCCACGGCAACGCCTATTTCACCGGCTTCGGCAAGAGCAAACGCATCGTTTTTTTCGACACCCTGCTCGGCCGCCTGCACCCCCTTGAGGTGGAGGCCGTCCTGGCGCACGAGCTCGGGCACTTCAAGCACCGGCACGTGCTCAAGCGTATCGCCATGCTTTTCGCGCTGTCGCTCGCCTTTCTCGCCATCCTCGGGCAACTGATCGACGCCGACTGGTTCTTCCGCGGCCTCGGTGTCGACGCGCAGAACACGGCCATGGGATTGCTGCTGTTCTTCCTCGCCGGACCGGTTTTCGCCTTTCTGCTGACCCCGCTGCTGAGTCTGCTCTCACGCCGCGACGAGTTCGAGGCAGACCGTTACGCAGCCGAGAAGGCTTCCGCCAGCGACCTCGTTGCCGCACTGGTGAAACTGTATGAAGACAATGCCGCGACCCTGACCCCAGACCCCTTGCACTCGCTGTTCTACGATTCTCACCCACCCGCTGCCTTGCGCATCGCACGCCTGCAGCGGGTGTGAGCAGTCCAACAGAGGAGCTCACCGCCATGCCCACCCTTGACGAACTAGCCTGTGAACATTGCCGCCCCCTGCGCGGCCGCGAACACCTGCTCGATTCCGCGCAGACCGGCCGTCTGCTGAGCTGCCTTCCGGATTGGCAACTTTCCGAAGGCGGGCTACTGCAGAAGGAGTTCCGCTTTGCCAGCTATGCCGCGACGCTGCTTTTCGTCAATACCGTCGCTGCCCTCGCCGAACGCGAAAACCACCACCCCGACCTGGAAGTCGGCTACGGCCGGGTCAAGGTCAGCTACAGCACCCATGACGTGGGTGGACTGTCGCGCAACGACTTCACCTGCGCTGCCAAGATCGAGGCCCTGATACGAATCTGAAGCTCGCCGGCACCGTTATCGCCGCCTACGGCCGGCAATACCGGGTGGCAATGGCCGACGGCACAACCCTGCTCTGCTTCCCTCGCGGCAAGAAGAGCGAGGTCGCCTGCGGTGACGAGGTCCTTGTCGAGCAGACCAGTCCCGGCCAGGGCGTGATCAGCACCATCGAAGCCCGCCGCACTCTGCTCTATCGCTCGGACCCCTTCAAGCAGAAGCTGATCGCCGCCAACGTCACGCAAGTGATCATCGTCGTCGCCACCGAACCCGCTTTTTCCGACGAGTTGGTCACCCGCTGCATCGTCGCCGCCGAGAGTCAGGCGATCACGCCGCTGATCGTGCTCAACAAGTCCGACCTGAGCGAGCGGGTGGCAGCGGCCAGTGCCACATTGCTGCAATACCAGAAACTCGGCTACCGCGTCGTCACGCTCAGCGCTACCCACGACGGCGCGCACCTCTTGCCGTATCTCGCGAATCATGTCAGCCTCCTGATCGGCCAGTCCGGGATGGGCAAATCAACCCTGATCAATGCCGTGCTCCCCGACGCCCGAGCAGCCACGCGTGAAATCTCGGCAGCACTCAACACCGGCAAACACACCACCACGCATTCCAGGCTCTATGGCCTTGGTACGGCCACGGCGCTGATCGACTCGCCGGGACTGACCGAGTTCGGCCTGCACCACCTTTCGCCGGAAGACATCGCGCAGGCCTTTCTCGAACTTCGTCCCTTGCTCGGCCATTGTCGTTTTCGCAACTGCCGCCATGACCGTGAACCGGACTGCAGCGTGCATGCCGCGCTCCGGAACGGTGAAATCAACCCACGCCGCTATGCGGCCTTCCGCTCACTCTGCGCCGAAATCGGCTAAACCCTCAGGATCTTTCTTTCGATGAGCGATATCAGCATTCGCCGCCAACATGGCAAAACCCCCGCCGAGGCACGTGCCTCGGCCGAACACATGGCCTCCGAATTGAAAGAGGAGTTCGACCTCGACTACGCCTGGGATGGCGATGTCATGACATTCAAGAGACCGGGGATTGTCGGAGAGCTGGTGCTCGACAAGCAGGAGGTCGCTCTCGACATCAGCCTTGGCATGATGTTCTTCGCCCTCAAGCCAACCATAGAACGCGAAGCTCACCGCTTCTTCGACGAAAACTTCCCTGCTTGAGTACCCTCCGCGCCGGCCAGGCGGGCCCTGCAGCCCGCCGTTTTCAGCCCGCTTTCAAGGCCTCGACCAGGGCAATGTACTGGCCCATCGCATCGCTGGAGGCCGTCCCCTTGAGGGCGGCCCAGGCATCGAACTTGGCACGCCCGACCATGTCCGTGAAACCGGGGCGCCGTCCTTCGACGTCGCCTTCAATGGCCTGCTTGTATAGGGCATAGAGCTTCAGCAAGGAAGCATTGTCCGGGCGTTCGCTGAGGGTCTTGGAAGCGGCCACGGCGGCCTCGAACTGGGTCTGCAAATCGCTCACGCTGATCTCTCCGGTGGATGAACGCATTGAATGGCTTGCTATTATATGGCTTCGCCATTTTCTCCGGGAGCCGCTGCGATGACGGTCTGCGAAAGGGTTTCCCACGTCGATACGGCGTGGCTGCGCATGGACCGACCGGAAAACCTGATGCAGATCATCGGAGTGATGATTCTTGCCGGTCGCGTCGACGCCGAACGCTGCAAGCGCACCCTCGCCAAGCGCCTCCTGCGCTACCGTCGCTTCCGGCAAATCGCAAGAACGGACGCTGACGGCGCCTGTTGGGTGGACGATGCCGATTTCGACATCGACCGGCATCTGCGCCGTTCGCTGCTTCCAGCGCCCTGCGGCAAACAGGAGCTGCAGAAGTTCGTCGCCGAGCTGGCCAGCGAAGCACTCAACCCGGCGCGCCCGCGCTGGGAATTCAAGCTCGTCGAGCTTGCCGACGGGAATTCCGCGATGATCGCCCGCATCCACCACGCGATTGCCGACGGCATCGCCCTGATCGGCGTCATGAATGCATTGACCGACGCGGAAAGCGACGCCGCGGAGGATGACCGCCGGCCAGCGAAGCCCGACAGCAGAGCCACCCGGCGCGATGCGGCACACGGCGAAAGCGACGCTGAAGACGCCGGCGAGCTCTTCTGGCAGGCGATCCTCGAACCGCTCGCCGACGTCGCGCAGGGCGCGCTCGAGGTCGGCGGCCACCTCTGGGGACAGTACCGCGGTCTGCGCGACGAGCCCGGGGCAATCGCCGACTATGCCCGCGTCGCAGCCGCCGTGGCCAAGGAGATCGGCAAACTCGCGCTGCTCGCGAACGACAGCCAGACACGCTTCAAGGGCCAGCCGGGAACGGTCAAGCGCGTCGCCTGGTCGGAACCACGCTCACTGGCCGAGATCAAGGCCTGCGGCAAGCACCTCGGCTGCTCGGTCAACGACACCCTGCTGTCTTGCGTCGCCGGCGCCCTGCGCAGCTACCTGGTGGCCAAGGGCGACGCCGTGGACAAGGCGGAAATCCGCGTCATGGTGCCGGTCAATCTACGCACAGCGGCCGATAGCCAGGAACATCGCGATGATCGCGACGATCTCGGCAATCGCTTCGGCCTGGTCGCGCTGGAGCTGCCGATTGGCATCGAAAACCCACTCGCCAGATTGTATGCGACGCGATCCAGGATGGCCGCGTTGAAGGGCTCCTATCAAGCGCTGCTGACCTTCGCCCTGCTCGGCGCGACGGGCATGGCACCGCGCTTCGTCGAAGAGCAGGTACTCAAGGTGCTGGCCAGCAAGACCACGGCAGTGATGACCAATGTTCCCGGCGCGCAGCAGGCGCGCTATTTCGCAGGTCAGAAGATCGACCAGCAGCTGGTCTGGGTCCCGCAAGCCGGCGACATCGGCATGGGAGTGAGCATCCTTTCCTACAACGGTCGCGTGCAGTTTGGCCTGATCACCGACAAACGCCTGGTCGACGATCCACAGAGCATTATCGATCGCTTTGCCGAGGAGTTCGAAAAGCTTCTCTGGCTGGTCCTGCTGGAGCCCGGCGACCTGCTTGCCAACCCGGATGCCGTTGCCAAAGACCTGGTCCGCAGCGCGCCTGGCCAGCCGCCCCCACGCAGCCCCCGCGGTACGACCAGGACGAGACCTCAGTCGGCCAGCTCGGCGCGCGCCGCTTCGACGTCGAGCCGCTCCATTGCATCCATGGCCACGAAGTCCGCGGCTTCCTGATAGAGGCGTTCGGCGTCCTTCATCTTCGCCTTGCCAAACATCATCACCAGAGCGTTCGCATACTCGATACGGGTGATCGCAGAGTCAGGGTTGAGCTTCAGCGCCGCTTCGAGAAGCTCGTTGCCGGTGCTCTTCTTGGCCCCGTAGGTGAGCCCGCCGACCATCGCCCCAACCTTGTCGAGCACCTCGGCGTGGTAGGCACCGAGAGCGACATGCGCGTCGGCGTGCCGCGGCTCGAGTTCGAGCGCGCGCGTCAGACTGTGCTTGATCTTGCCACCCAGACCCTGCGCCAACGCCTTGACCACCGAGATGCTCTGGCTGTAGCGGCCAAGCGCATAGGCGTGCAGGTACCAGGCATTGGCGTCAGTGGGCGTTTCCTCCTGTTGCTCCTCGCAGCGCCGGGCGACATCGAGCAGTAGGCTGCACTTGCGTTCGTCATCGCTCTCGAGGTAATTCGCGTAGATGGCGGCAGCCTTGTTGGCCGCGTTATAGCCGGCGAGACCACAAGCCAGTCCCGCCTCGACCGCCTTGCCAAAGTCCCCCGCGTGATAGCTGCGCCAGGCCTCCTGGACTCTCGGGTCGTCAGGAAACGGCTCGCAGTCGCCGCGGTGCAAACGCGGCCAATGCTTCTGCAGCGCAGCGCCAGGATAGCCATAGGCCTTCTCGGGATAGGGAAACTTCTTCCATGCCATGATCTTCCTCCAGATTCGTGCCCGCTCGCGACCCGCAGGCGCTTACGGCTTGAGATACTCGCGTGACAGCTTTTCGAGCAGACCCTTCGATTCATCGCGCAGGAACGGCGAAAGCATCGCCATCACCTGATACACCCCACGCCCGATGCGACCACTCTCGTCCTTGCCGCGCGCGTCGCAAGCGTACTCGAAAGACAGCCAGTAACTGGCAAGCACCGCCATGTTCGTCGCCAGGGCACGCACTTCCCGGGTTGTCGCGCGCATCGCTCCGGTCGATACCAGCCCCTCGCAGAGGATCGTCGCGGTGTGCACCTTGTGCGCCATGATCTGCTTGAAATGCATCTCGAGAAGGCGATTGCGCGTCAGTAGATCGTTCAAGTCGCGATAGAAGAAGCGATACTTCCAGATCTGTTCGAACAGCAAATGCAGGAACAACCAGATGTCCTCCACATCGGCCAGCCGACGCGTCGGCGTGGCCAGCGTTTCCTCGATCTCGTGCTCGAAAACGACGAAAATCGCCTCGATGATCTCGTCCTTGTTGTGGAAGTGGTAGTAGAGGTTGCCGGGACTGATGTTCATCTCGTCGGAAATGACCGTCGTCGTCACGTTCGGCTCGCCAAAGTCGTTGAACAGGCGCAGGCTGGTCTCGATGATTCGTTCGCGGGTTCGCCGCTTCGGCTTCTTTTCCATCAGCACCCCATCGCGATCCTGGTTGTCGATAACGGCCAGCATAGCACCCCCGGAAAGCGCAGGAAACGTGCAGAAAACGCCGCCGGCCTGAATGCCGGAGTCGCAATCGATACACGAATCGAAGCGATCAGCCTTGCTGCGCCTGAAGCCAGCGCTCGAGATCGTGCAAGGACGAATCCAGGGCGCTGGCGCTGCTCGCCAGATCCGGGCGGCGCTTGCGTGGCAGCAAGGAGCGCGTGTGATCCTTGAGCACTCCGAGGTTCAAACGAATGCCATGCCGCTCGAAAACCGCTTGCAGCTCATGGCGGCGCCGATAGAGATCCCTGCGGGTCCGCTGATAGGCGTGCTCGCAGAGGCGACTACGACCACGGTAACTGAAGACATTGGTGAAAAACATGTCGGCATCGTCGCGCGCCGGTTCGAAGAGCACCACATCGGCGTCCTTGAACTCCAGCCGGTAGCGATCCATGCCGGTGCGCATTCGCGAGTGGATGATGGCGCGAAAAGTCTGTGCCAGGACGACCGGCAGGCCGCCATCCACCAGATGTGCGGGCGCTGGCGTCGGCTGGTCGGGTGCCGGCCGCTGCGCCGCCAGGCGAGAATCAAAGGGCACCAGAGGGTTGATGCAGATCACCAGTCCGGCCCCTTCGTGCAGGGCCACCGAAGCGTGCAGGGTCTTGATCAGGGCGCCATCGACGAAATAGCGCTCACCGATCCTGACCGGTGGAAACAGACCCGGCAAGGCAGCGCTGGCCTGCACGGCGACGGAAATCGGCACCTCGTCGTGGCCCATCGAGCCGAAGGCCACCGACTCGCCGCTGTCGAGGTCGGTGGCGACCAGAAACAGCTGGTGCTTGAGCTGGCGAAAATCGTTGCTTCGCCCGCCGCTCGAAAACAGCTTGCCGAGCAGCTGATCGATGCCGGCATTGTCGAAAACGCCGGTCGGAATGGCATGGCTGAGGCCCTGGAAAGCCTCAAGCAGACGCAAATGCCAGGGGTCGGAGAGGTACTGTCGCAACGATGACCAGAACAGCGCCGGGACCGACACCGCGCGCCGAAGGTATTCGCCGAAAGCCGG
>LBIU01000062.1 GCA_000987445.1 Candidatus Accumulibacter adiacens
CCATGCACCAGGTGGGCGTCCGCGCGGGTTGCTTCGACCACTCGCTGCAGATAGTCGAGAACGGCAGCCGAGGCGTACACCGCCGCCGCCTGCTGTTGCAGTGCCGCAAAATCGCCCGGGTTCAGGCAGGCGCTCAGCGTCGGCAGTTGCTCGCGGCGGCCGCCGCTTTCGAGCAGCGCGCGTTCGGCGGCATGGTCCGGGTAGCCGAGTTCGATGCGCAGCAGAAAGCGGTCGAGCTGCGACTCGGGCAAAGGGAAGGTGCCGATCTGGTTCGAAGGGTTCTGCGTGGCAATGACGAAAAACGGTTGCGGCAAGGGCCGCGTCTCACCTTCCGTGGTCACCTGTCCCTCTTCCATGGCTTCGAGCAGCGCGCTCTGCGTCTTCGGCGTCGCGCGGTTGATCTCGTCGGCGAGCAGCATCTGCGAGAACACCGGGCCGGGCAGAAAGCGGAAATTGCCGCCCTCGCGGTCAAAAATCGAAACGCCAAGAATGTCCGCGGGTAGCATGTCGCTGGTGAACTGGACGCGGGAAAACTGCAAACCGAGCAGGCGAGCCAGGGTATGCGCCAGCGTCGTCTTGCCGACGCCGGGCAGATCTTCGATCAGCAGATGGCCTTTGGCGAGCAGGCAGCACAGGGCCAGGCGGGTCTGCCGGCTCTTGCCGAGAATTACCTGGTCGGCGGCGGCAAGGATTTCGTCCAGCGGGGATTGTCGGGCGATCGGTCGCATGGCTTGTCGTGGTGGCGCAATTGCGACGATAATAAACCATCAACAGATAACTTGATTTCCCGCACATCGCGGCGTCCATGGCGACCTTTGATTGCGGCAGAGAGGCAATAGTGACCAGTACCGCATTCATCACCCATCGAGACTGCCAGTTGCACGACATGGGTTCGTATCATCCGGAGTGCCCGGAGCGTCTGACCGCGATCAATGATCACATGATTGCGCAAGGGCTGGATTCGTATTTTTCCTACCACGATGCGCCCTTGGCGGGCTTTGAGCATCTGCGGCGGGTGCACTCGGCGGCGCATCTGGAACGGGTAAAGCGGGCCTCGCCAGAGTTGGGCATTGTCCACCTCGACCCGGACACGGCGATGAACCGGCATACCTGGAAGGCGGCGCTGCGCGCGGCTGGGGCAGGGGTTCTGGCGGTGGACCTGGTGATGGCCGGCGAGGTGCAGAACGCTTTTTGTGCGGTCCGGCCGCCCGGCCACCATGCTGAGCGCGAGGCGGCGATGGGCTTCTGTTTCTTCAACAACATCGCCGTTGCCGCGGCGCATGCCCTGGAAGCGCACAAGCTGTCGCGGGTGGCGGTGGTCGATTTCGACGTTCACCATGGCAACGGCACCGAAGACTGTTTCAAGGGCGATCAGCGGATACTGATGGTCGGCACCTTCCAGCATCCCTTCTACCCCTACAGCGGTACCGAGAAGCCGGCGTCGAACATGCTCAATGTGCCGCTCAGTCGCGATACCGACGGGGAGGAGTTCCGGCGTGTGGTCAGCGAGGTGTGGATGCCGCGCTTGCGGGAGTTTCAGCCGGAGATGATCTTCATCTCGGCCGGTTTCGACGCCCACTACGAAGACGAGATGGGCGGTTTGCGGCTGCTCGAGAAGGATTACGCCTGGGTGACCGGCCAGCTGATCGAGCTTGCCGACGCGTGTGCGCAGAGGCGCATCGTGTCGATGCTAGAAGGCGGTTACGCGCTGTCCGCGCTGTCCCGCAGCGTCGTCGCCCACCTGCGGGCCCTGGCTGATTTCTGAGGCTGTCTTTTCCTGTCAGCGGTGATTCCCTGTGTGCCGGTCGGCGGCCATTTTCATGGCCAAGGCGCTTGCCTTCGGTTAGAATTCGAAGCTTGATTTCCCACGGCCGAACGCTTTCGGCTATTGCTCGGGCGCCCACCCATGACCATGATTACTGGATCGATTGTTGCGATCGTCACCCCGATGCACGCCGATGGCAGTCTCGACCTGCCCGCCCTGCGCCGGCTTGTCGATTTTCACGTGCACGAGGGGACCGACGCCATTGTCATTGTCGGGACGACCGGCGAATCGCCGACGGTGAATGTCGACGAACACTGCGAATTGATCCGGGTGACCGTCGAACAGGCCGCCGGCCGCGTGCCGGTGATCGCCGGGACCGGTGCCAACTCCACCGCTGAAGCCATCGCCCTGACGCGCTTCGCTCACCAGGCCGGCGCCGACGCGGCGCTGTCGGTAGTGCCCTACTACAACAAGCCGACCCAGGAAGGCCTCTATCGCCACTTCCGGGCCATTGCCGAAAGCGTCGATATCCCGGTCATCCTCTACAACGTGCCGGGGCGGACGGTCGCCGATCTGGGCAATGACACGGCCCTGCGCCTGGCCGAAATCCCGAATATCGTCGGCATCAAGGACGCCACCGGCAACATCGAACGCGGGACCGACCTGATCGCCCGGGCGCCGACGGGCTTTGCCGTCTACAGCGGCGACGATGCCAGTGCCTGTGCCTTGATCCTGATGGGCGCCCAGGGGGACATCTCGGTGGTCGCCAATGTTGCGCCGCGTTTGATGCACGAGATGTGTGCCGCGGCACTGGCTGGCGACGCGGTCGTCGCGCGCGCGCTGCACGCACGACTACTCGGGCTGCACCAGCAGCTGTTCTGCGAGGCGAATCCGATTCCGGTCAAGTGGGCGTGCCAGGAATTGGGCCTTATCGAGGACGGACTGAGGCTGCCGCTGACGCCACTATCGTCAGCTTGTCATGAGCGGGTTCGCGTTGCCATGCGCCAAGCCGGCGTACTCGTCTAGATGCGGGGTTGCCAAATGAATCCTATCGTTGCGCGCGTTCGACCGGTCAGCTTGCTGCTGGTGGCGCCGCTGCTGCTGCTGGCCTGTAGCACGACTTTCGAGACCAAGAAGATTGACTACAAGACGGCCTCCAAGAGCCAGGTGCCGACGCTCGAAATACCTCCTGACCTGACCTCGCCGACACGCGATGATCGCTACGCCGTTCCCGATACCGGCGGTGGCAAGGGAACGGCGACCTATTCGGCGTATAGCGCCGAACGTTCGCCGCAGGCGCTGGCACAACAGAAGAGCGATGTCTTGCCGGAGGTCGACAACGCACGCGTCGAACGCGCCGGCAACGAGCGTTGGCTGGTGGTCAAAGGCTCTCCCGACAAGCTCTGGGGTCCGGTCAAGGATTTCTGGCAGGAAACCGGCTTTGTCATCAAGATCGACTTGCCCGATGCTGGCGTGATGGAGACCGACTGGGCCGAGAACCGTGCCAAGATTTCGCAGGATTTCATTCGTAACATTCTCGGCAAGGTGATCGATTCGGTTTACTCGACGGCCGAGAGGGACAAGTTCCGCACCCGCCTGGAACCGGGAGCCACTCCCGGCACGACTGACATTTTTATCAGTCATCGCGGGATGTACGAGATCTTCGTCTCCGAGGGCAAGGACCAGACCAAGTGGCAGCCGCGCCCGCCCGATCCGGAGCTTGAAGCCGAAATGCTGCGTCGTCTGATGATTCGCCTGGGCAGCGATGAGAAACGCGCCACCGCAGCCATTCAGGCGGCCAAGGAAAAACCCATCGAGCGCGCTTCCCTTTCGCGCGGCACAGACGGGGCGGGCACGCTGGACGTCGATGAGTCCTTCGATCGTGCCTGGCGGCGAGTCGGTCTGGTGCTCGATCGGGTCGGCTTTACGGTCGTCGACCGGGATCGCTCCAGGGGCCTGTACTTTGTTCGCTATGTCGATCCCGAAACTGACGGCGAGAAGCCGGAAGATGGCTTCTTGTCGAAGCTGAATCCGTTCAAGGGCAAGCCGGCCGAAAAGCAACGCATCCAGTACCGGATCTTCGTGAAGGAAGCGGGTAGCCGGTCCACGGTGCAGGTGTTGACGGCCGAAGGTGGCGTCGATCAATCCGAGACCGCGAAAAAGATCCTCAATCTGCTCTACGACCAGTTGAAGTGATGCGTTTCGCGTCGCTGGGTAGCGGCAGTCAGGGCAACGCCCTGATTGTCGATGCCGGCGAGACCAAGCTGATGGTCGATTGCGGTTTTTCGACCCGGGTGGCGACGGCCCGGCTGGCCCGACTGGACCTCACCCCTGATCAACTGGCGGCGATACTGGTTACCCATGAGCATGGTGATCACCTGGGCGGTGTCTTCGCCTTTGCCCGCCGTCATCGGCTCACCGTTTATCTCACCCACGGTACCCATGCGGCGGCTTCGCGAGCTTCGCCGATCTTGCCTGAGTGTCGTCTGATCGATGGGCACAGCGCGTTTGCGATCGACGGCCTCGAAGTGCTGCCTTTCCCGGTTCCTCACGACGCACGCGAACCCGTGCAATACCGGTTTGATGACGGCCAGCATCGCCTTGGCGTGCTCACCGACAGTGGCTCGATTACCCCGTACATCGTCGAAGTGCTACGCGCCTGCGACGCGCTCGTGCTCGAGTGCAACCATGACCACGCGCTGCTCGCCGCGTCGCCCTATCCCGCGCGCCTCAAACAGCGAATCGGTGGGCGTTTCGGGCATCTGGAGAACGCTCAGGCGGCAAGCCTTGTACGGCAGATCGACAACACCCGCCTGCAGCATGTGGTGGCCGCACACCTCAGCCAGGAGAACAATCGGCCGCCACTGGCCGTCGGTGCTCTCGCCGCGGTCCTTGGCTGCAGCGATGACTGGATCGGCGTCGCTGACCAGGAGTGCGGCTTCGGCTGGCGGCAGTTGAGCTGAAGAAGCCGTCTGGTCGCCAACAGGCTGCCGAGTGCGGCCAGCCAGCACCCGCAAGCAGCGAAAAAAAGCCGGCTTGCGCCGGCTCTTCTGCTGCGGTCCTGGCGGCCCAACGATTACTTCTTCATTGCCTCCTTGGCCGCATCGCTGGCGCCCTTGGCTGCGGCCTCGGCAACTTCCTTGGCCTTGTCCATGGCCTCGTCGGTGGCGGACTTGCTGGCGTCGGCAGGAGCGGCTGCATCGCTGGGAGCTGCGGCAGGTGCAGCGGCATCGGCCGGCGCAGCGGCAGGCGCAGCGGTGTCGGCAGCCGGGGCTGCTGCAGGCGCAGCGGCAGCGGCCGGAGCGGGCTCAGGAGCGGCGACGGTCTTGGCTTCTTCTTTCTTGCCACAGGCGGTAACGGCAAGAGCGAGGAGGGCGGCAAGCAGTAGTGAGCGTTTCATGTGGGGTTCCTTAGCGGCGGTGAAAGGGCATACAACGACCCGGAAGAGAAATGGTTGACCAGAGTGCACATCAGCCAAGCCACGATTTTAACACTGCTTGTGGCTGTCGACAGGCCGCCATTTGTGCGCCGCAGTATGGGCTGCGTGCGTACTGCTCCTCGGTCGGCGGCGACGGCGACGGTTTACTGGGGGGGCGGGGCGGCCGCGCGCAGGAACGCGAGGTCGATCCAACCGTAAGCCAAGGCGAAGAGGGTGACAGTAAGCACCAGCAATACCACGGTCAGCAGGCTACCCAGGATCACGCCATCCGTAAATACCCGCCTCGGCCATCCCCTCAGACCGAGGTAATCGGCGAAGCTCAGGTGGCGGTCAGTGTCAGCGGGATCGAGCGCATCGTTCTTGGCAATGAAGCGCAAGCCGCAGTCGCAGCAACGAAACGGCGCCTCGTTCCTGAGGCGCAGTGTCGTTCCTTCCTGTGGCCCGCGCCGTCGCGAACGGCGTATGTCTTCGGAGTTGCAGCTAGGGCATTTCATGATTGACGCGAGACGTTGGTCGGAAATTCGAGCCCCCGGAACGGCGCTCAAAGAGGGGTAGGCAGAAAAGAGTCAGCGAAAGATAGCTTAACGTTAATCCCGTTTTTGGCAAGGGCCTGTGTGCAATGTCACACAACCGGGTGCCTTGTCGGGGCGCAGCGATTGCTGCCGACGCTTGCCGGCAGCGGAGTCGGCGGTCTCGGGGTGCTAGACTGCGCCGTATGCGCCCGAACCTCCTCATTGCGGCCGTTCTTGTCACGACTCCCGCCGCCGCCACTGCGGGAAATTTCGCCGTCGCGGGCACGGTTGTTTACCGGCCCTGGTACACACCTTACGGGGCAGTCTTTCCACCATCGTTCGCCTACGACTCGTTTGGATCTTGCCTCGCACCGGGCTGTCCAGATTACAGGGAACTGCGACGCTTCCTCGATCGCTACGAGCGCAATTACGGTGGCCGTCTTGCGCCGAACCCGCCTCCCATCCATTTCTCGCCGCTGCCACGTGACGTGGTCCCGACGCCGGAAGCGCACATTCAGCCACGCTACCGCGGTGCGAGTCAGATTCGTCCGGAGTTCGAACAGGCAGGGCAGGAAGTCGATGCGCGTCCCGCGACTGAAAAATAGGCTCTGCGCGGCTACCGGTCAGACCTGCTCGCTGACCCCGGCAGATTCGAAACTGGCCATTTCGTTGAGGAAAGCAACGGCACTGCGAACCAGCGGCCAGGCCAGTGCTGCGCCGCTTCCTTCGCCGAGGCGCAGTTCGAGATCGAGCAAGGGCTCGGCATGCAGGGCGCGCAATTGCGCCTGATGACCCGGTTCGGCGGAACGGTGACAGAAGACGCAGTAGTCGCCAATGGCCGGGGCGATAGCGGCCGCGACGAGGAGTGCCGAAGTGACGATGAAGCCATCGATCAGCAGCAGCATGCGGCGCTCGGCTGCGGCCAGCATCGCGCCAGCCATCATCGCGATTTCGAAACCGCCGAACTCGGCGAGCACGCGCAGCGCTGGCGCATCCGGCGCCAGCGCTGCGCGCTCGGCAGCCCTCGCCAGCAGCGCCTGTTTGCGCGCCAGCCCGGCGTCGTCCAGGCCGGTGCCACGGCCGACGCAGGCGGGCAGCGGGGTGCCGGTCAGCTGATGGGTGAGCAGGGCCGCGGCAGCGCTGTTGCCGATTCCCATCTCGCCGAAACCGATTACCCGGCAGCCCGCGTCGGCGAGCTGGCGGGCGATCGTCGCGCCGCGCGCCATGGCCGCCTGGCAGTCGTCCACGCTCATTGCCGCCTGCTCGATGAAGTTGTGTGTGGCGAAGGCGATCTTGGCGTCGACCAGACCCTTGCGGCTGCCGAAGTGGTGCGCCACGCCGGCGTCGATGATCTGCAGTTGCAGGCCGTTCTGGCGCGCAAAGACATTGATCGCCGCGCCGCCGGCGAGGAAGTTCTCGACCATCTGCCAGGTGACTTCCTGCGGATACGCCGAGACGCCGGCACGGGCCGCGCCGTGATCGCCGGCGAAGACCAGCAGATGCGGCTGCCCCAGGGTCGGCGCCAGTGATTGCTGCAACTGGCCGATTTGCAGTGCCAGGCGTTCGAGTCGGCCGAGCGAACCGGGGGGCTTGGTCTTGCCGTCGATACGCGCCTGCAGCGCGGGCAGCGGGATGGTCGGCGGGATGGAGAAGTGCATCGTCTGACGAGCCCCGGCAAAGGCTCGATTATACCCGCCACCCGCGCATGCTAATCTTCGGCGGATGCGAGAACTGATCATTGGTGGTGCCCGTTCGGGCAAGAGCGCCCTGGCCGAGCGCCGGGCCAGCGAGAGTGGCCTGCAGGTGGTGTATCTGGCCACCGCCCAGGCGCTCGACGGCGAGATGGCGCAGCGCATCGCTCACCATCGGCTGCGCCGGTGCGCCGACTGGGGACTGGTCGAGGAGCCGATCGACCTGGCGGGCGCCTTGCGCAGGCACGCGGCGCCGGGGGTCTGCCTGCTGGTCGATTGCCTGACCCTGTGGTTGTCGAACCTGCTCTTTGCCGGTGACGCGGCGCGCCAGGTCGAGGCCGGCGAGCACCTTTCCTGCCCGCTCTTCGCTGGCGCCACAGCCGCCCTGATCGAAACGCTGCCGCAACTGCCCGGGCAGATCGTTCTGGTCAGCAACGAGGTCGGCTGGGGCGTCGTGCCGATGGCGGCGCTGTCGCGCCTGTTTGCCGACGAGCAGGGTCGGCTGAACCAGCGGGTGGCGGCGGTATGCGAGCGGGTGACGCTGGTGGCTGCCGGCGTGCCGCTGATTCTGCGTTGACTCTG
>LBIU01000576.1 GCA_000987445.1 Candidatus Accumulibacter adiacens
TTGATGGACCTGTTCGGTCGCCTCGAAGATCCCTACTTCCGCGAGCGCGCCGCCGATCTGCACGACGTCGGCAGACGCCTCCTCGATCACCTGGCGGAAAACGGACCGCCGGATGTCCCTGTTGTTCACGAGGGCTGCGTCATCGTCACCAGCGAAATTCTTGCCTCCGTCGTTGCTGGCCTGGAAGGCCAGGGTGTGCGTGGCTTGATTGTCGAGAAAGGTGGCCTCACAGCGCACGCCACCATCCTTGCCCGCGCGCTGGGCATCCCCACGCTCGTTCAGGTGCCGGAGGCGACCGCGAAGATCCGTGCTGGCGATCTGGTGATCGTCGATGCTCTGGCCGGACGCGCCTTCATCAATCCCCAGGCCGAAATCCTGCGCAAGTACGATCAGCTGGACGCCAACCTGAAAGTTCACCAGGGCGTCCTGAAGGGCTTGATTGGCCTGCCGACAGCCACACACGATGGCGTCGGAATCAAGCTCTGTGCCAACATTGGCCAGACTGCCGACGCTTTGGCGGCGGCGAACGTCAAGGCTGATGGGGTCGGCCTGTATCGCACGGAGTTCGTCTTCCTGGTCCAGGATCACTTCCCTTCGGAAGACGAGCAGTACCAGTTCTACCGCGCCACGGCGGAGCACCTGCAACCGGCGGAAACGGTGATTCGCGTTCTCGATGTCGGCAGTGACAAACCGCTCAGCTATTTCCCGCTACCACGCGAAGCCAACCCGGCCATGGGCTTTCGGGGCATCAGGCTGCTGCTCGCGCATCCCAGCCTGCTGCATACGCAACTGCGTGCCATCCTTCGACTGAGCGCAACGCATTCGGTCGCCATTCTCCTGCCAATGATCGACGGCATCGACGAATTGCGCGCGGCCAAAGCGGCGGTCGAAAGGGCAAAGGCGGAACTCGCCGCCGCCGGGCTGTCGTTCAATCCTCGCATCCCGATCGGCGCAATGATCGAAACACCGTCCGCGGCGATGCTTGTCGGGCACCTGGCCGACGAGGTCGATTTCTTCAGCGTCGGCAGCAACGACCTCGTCCAGTTCCTGCTGGCGGCTGACCGGATTCGTGGAGAAATGCCGTCCACCTATGACCCCTTGCACCCAGCGGTCATCCAGGTGCTCGCCAGGCTGGCGACGGTGGCCAGGAGCAAAGGAACGCCGATCTCCTTGTGCGGCGAAATTGCCAGCGACCCCAGCTATACAAAGCTCCTGATCGGCCTTGGCTTCCGAAGCTTCAGTGTCAGTCCCGGCCGGCTTCTGGACATCAAGCACGCAATTCGCACGACCGATGTGCAACATGCAGAAAAGCTGGCTGAAGAGGTTCTGTCGCTGTGCTCGACGCGCGACATCAAGGCGCGGGTGCACGACGATTGGAACCGCCGCAGGCCGGTATCCTCCCCCGAGATCGGCACGCCGACATCGACCACAAGCACGCCACTGCCTTCGGTCGTGCACAACCTCGCTGAGCAGCGCTTTGAATCGCGGCGTGGCGAGAACGGTACGGCGTATTTGGGCTACCTCATCGAAGGAAATCGTGTGATTCTTGATGACACTTTCGTGCCCGACGAACTTCGCGGCCAGGGGATAGCCGCTGAACTGGTCGGAGTCGGGCTGGACGAGGCGCGCCAGCGGCACTGGAAGATCGTCCCGCGCTGTTCGTATGTCGCCAGCTTCATCGAACGTCACCCGGAATTCGCCGA
>LBIU01000577.1 GCA_000987445.1 Candidatus Accumulibacter adiacens
GGATTGAAGGGCTTGCCCTTCTCGATACCGATGGCCGCAAACAGACCAAGCGTTGTCGGGTCACTTCCTGCGCTCGGTTCTTCCTGAACGGCTTCGTTCAGGAGGCTCCAGAAACTGTAGTCGCCGGGAGGCACGAAGTTCGCAGGAAGGCCGGAGGCATTGACGAAGTTCATCGCTGGCGGGTTGGCGGCATCGGAGAGCGGGTAGATCCTGAGATGCTTCTTGACCGATTCAACGCCGGGTTTGGTCGATCCATCGACCAGAAAAGAGCGGAAGGGCATCCAGTTGCCATAGGTACTCGAACGCACGACGAAATACCCCTCGGGCACTTCACCGCCGTAGCCTGGAGGCAAGATCAGATACTTGCCGCCCTTGCCCTTGTCCGGACCCGTGATGCCGATGTCAGCCACCCACTTGTACCAGAAGTCGTCGATGAGCCCGAGCACCATGGGAGGAACCTCGACCACCAACGGCCCCTTCTTGGTATCCAGCCAGATGAAGCTGTAGATGGTGTTGTCGTTGGCCGTGAGTTCGACGGTTTTCGAATCAACGAGGTCTTCCCAGATCACATTGGTCTGGTTGTCCGGCCCGAACTCGCGCAGCGTGGTACGCATGCTCACCTGATTCACGATCGGAATGGCCAGCAGGTAGGCCTGTAGCGCTCTCGACGCATCGAGATTGTCATAGACCTTCTGTGTCGTCGCGTCATCCGGATAGCCGTAGTTGAGTCTCAGCGTGCCGATTGAGGTGCTGACGGTATCCGGCACCATGACCCCGGGCGCGATGGGTGTGCTCATCTTCATTGCCGGCGGGTTGGCCGCATCGGCGGAAGTCACCCCGAGCAGGCAAGATAGCGACACGGCAAGGAGGTTTTTCGAGATTCCGGACTGCATGCGTCTCTCCGTTCGTTTGACTTGAAACGGGTGCCGCCAACGAGCGTTGCCGGCTGGCCCCCCAGGCAGGGCGGCCGAGCCCTCGTTCGGCGGCGGAACGAAAAGGACGCAGACCGGCCAGTTCAAATGCCCGGACTGCGCCCCTGCTGGCATCGACGCCAGGCTTAGTCGCTCTTCGCCTTTTCAATCATGGCCGCCTCAAGCTTCTTGGCTTCCTCGGGCGACAACTGCGGCCGATCGATCCTGATCGTCAGCTTGTTGAGCTTGGCGGTCAGCGGGAAGGGCGGCTTGTAGTCGGCATCATTGACGCCGGTGAGCGTATCCGAGCCGATGTCGAAGCTCTCGTCCCACTGCAGAATCATCGGCAAGGTCCGTTTCATGTCCTTGCTGTCGACCACCTTGCCGTCCACCTTGAGGGTGCCGGTACCGGGCCTGCCGAGGCCACTCATGTTGTTGAAGGCCAGCGTACCGACGCCCAGTCCGTCGTACTTGAAGTCGAACTCCACCGTGTGCGGACCCGGCGTCAGGGCCTCGGCACCTTCCCACTTGATACGCTCGAGATCGACCATGTTCCACAGGAACACCGGCTTGCCCTTGAGCAGATAGAAGCCGTAGCCGGCGAAGCGGCCGCCCGAAGTCAGCAGCATGCCTTCGGCGCCGCCCTGCGGCACGTCGATATCGGCGCTGATGGTGTAGGAGGCGTTCAGCAGGAATGGTGAGTCACCCTGCGGCAGGCCGACCATCGGCCGGGTATAGACGAACTCCGTACGCCCGGCGGTGATGTTCGGACGCGGCGCGACGATGCGCGCCGCCACCGACGCGTCCAGCGGCAAGACCTGGTATTTCTTCGCTTCGGCGAGGAATTTCTCGCGCAGCTCCTTGACCTTCTGGGGATGCTGCGCGGCGATGTCCTCCGACTGGGTGAAGTCCTTGTTCAGGTCGTACAGCTGGAACACCTGGTTGTTCAGCGGGTCAGCATTGGCCACGCCGAAGGCCTGCCAGGGGGCCCGGTTGACCTTGGTGCTGAGCAGCCAGCCTTCATCGTACAGCGCCCACTGGCCCATCATCTCGAAGTACTGGGTCTTGTGCTTCGACGCGACCTTGGCGTTGGCCGTGTCGAACGTGTAGGCAAAGCTCGTGCCTTCGATCGGCGCCTGCTTGATGCCGTCCACCATCTCGGGCGCCTTGATGCCCGCCGCTTCAAGGATGGTCGGCACGACGTCGATGACGTGGATGAACTGCTCGCGCAGGCCACCCTTGTCCTTGATCCGTGCCGGCCAGGACACGACCATGTTCTGGTTGATGCCGCCGAGCCTGGAGGCGTTCTGCTTGAACCAGTCGAACGGCGTGTCGAAGGCCCAGGACCAGCCGGCCGACATGTGGTTGTAGGTCAGCTCGGTCCCCCACACGTCGTAGAACTTCATCTGCACATCGACGGGTAGTTCGTTGAGGCCGTTGAAGAATGCCACTTCGTTGGGCGTACCCAGCGGACCACCCTCGGCGCTGGTGCCATTGTCGCCATTGATGTAGATGATCAGCGTGTTGTCGAGCCTGCCCAGATCCTCGAAGGCCTGGATCACGCGACCGATTTCGTGATCGTTGTAGGCGGCATAGGCGGCGAAGATCTCCACCTGACGGATGAACAGTTTCTTCTCCTCGGCGCCGAGCTGATCCCAGGGCTTCAGGACCTCATCGGGCCAGGGCGTCAGTTTCGAGTCCTTGGCGATCACGCCGAGCTTCTTCTGGTTCTCGAAGATGGTCTGGCGCAGCTTGTTGTAGCCATCGTCGAAGAGGTGCATCGCCCGGATCTTCTCGACCCACTCCTTGGTCGGGTGATGCGGCGCGTGCGTGGCGCCCGGCGCATACTTGATGAAGATCGGCTTGCTGGGGTCCGTCTGATGGATGCGGGTCATGTAGTCGATGGCATCATCGGCCATGCCGGTGATCAGGTTCCAGCCCGGCTTGCCGTCGAAAGGATAGATCTGCGTGGTGTTGCGAAACAGATTCGGCTGCCACTGATTGGCGTCGCCGCCGACGAAGCCGTAGAAATACTCGAAGCCCATGCCGGTCGGCCACTGGTCGAAGGGGCC
>LBIU01000578.1 GCA_000987445.1 Candidatus Accumulibacter adiacens
TCTACCTTCAGGAACCGATTGCGGAGTTCTTCATTGTCGTCGCCACCGACGTCAATGGCTGCCCGTGGTTGTCGATTTCCGGTCGCGGCCTGCCTTTTGGCCACCGTGACATCGTCAGCCCCTTCCCCTATGCCCGCCTTCCTGCCTTGCCCGAAGGCGCGGCGATCACGGCGATCGTGCAGGACTACAAGGCCATTCGTCCATGGATCATGCTCGCCGACCAGAGCAGCTTCGTGCGCGACAACGCCGTGCTGTGGATCGGTCTGGGGGCCTACAGCGGCATCCTGCTGATGATGATTGTCGTCGCCATCGGCTTCGGCGCTTACGCCGGCAGCCGCGTCGCACTGGCCTACGCCTCTTACTGCATCGCGCTGCAGGTCTGGCTGGTGCAGAATTTCGGGATCGGCGCGGCTTTCGCGCCCTTCTGGCCTGGCCCGCAGTACTTCCCGCTCCTGCAGGCGATCTCGGTGGCGGGCGTGGTACTCGGTATCGGTTTCGCGGTGCTGGAATTCCTGCAGCTTCGCGGCAGGGTGCGTGCGGCGATCGGCGGCTCTGTTCTGCTCAGTGCCCTCTTCTTCCTGAGTTCGGCGTGGCACCCCGCCGGCTACCGTGCCGGCGCGGCCGTTCTCTTCCTCCTTGCCGTGGCCACCATGGTGCTGCTTGTCAGGAGCGTGTTCAGTGGCGACTCCTCGCTCCGACTGTTCACCCTGGGGCTGGCCGCGACCATGGTCGGCGGCGGGGTACAGGCCTTCTCGGTCATCGGTAGCGGCCTCGAAGTCAGCCGCATGGCGGCCTTCGCTTTTCCGATCGGCAGCCTGTTTCAAGCCGCTTTCTGGCTCGCCGCACTGATCATCCGCCTGCGCGACGAGCACCACGAATTGCACGAACTGGAAGGACGGCAGGCGGCGATCATGTGGGCGACACCTGATCTGATCCTGGTCGTCGACCGGCAGGGAGTCTGTCTCGACTACATGCAGCCCTACGCAACGCGCTTCTTCGTCACCGGGGGCGAGTTGCTCGGCGCCAACGTGTCAGCGGTTCTGCCAAGTGAAACGGCGAGCATCATCCGGCGAGGAATCGAGCAGGCGCTGCAACTCGATGATCTGCAATCGGTGTTCCTCGAGTTGCCGGTAGAGGGAAGCATCCACCACTACGAGGCGCGCATCGCGCCCAACGGACCCGACAAGGTGGTCATCGTGGTACGCGACATCACGCTCCAGAAACACAACGAGGAGAAGATCCGTCGCCTGGCCTACTTCGACACGCTGACCGGCTTGCCCAACCGGCAGAGCTTCCTCGAACGCCTCGAGCGCGAGTTGGTGCGGGCACGCCGAACGGATCGCCGCATGGCGCTGCTGTTTCTCGATCTCGATGGCTTCAAGCGCATCAACGACACCCTCGGCCATGGCGCCGGCGATTGCCTGCTGCAGACCATCGCCGATCGCCTGCAGGACAAACTGCGCGCCGGTGCCTTCATCGCCCGGCCGGCGCTTGACGAAGCGAACCTGCACTTCGCACGCCTCGGCGGCGACGAGTTCACCGTCGTTCTGCCCGATGTCGACACCGCCGAGACCGCCTGCGTGGTCGCACGACGCATCCAGGCGCTGCTGGCCCAGCCAGCGCTGATCGGCGAACAGGAGATTGCGGTCACCTCGAGCATCGGTATCGCCCTTTTCCCCGACGACGGTACCGATGCCGTCACCCTGCTCAAGCACGCCGATACGGCGATGTATTACGCCAAGGAGCAAGGACGAAACAACTGGCAGCTGTATGAACGAACATTGACGACGCGGACGACGGCACACCTGGCTCTGGAAGGCGACATTCGCAAGGGCCTCGAACGCAATGAATTCCGTCTGTTCTACCAGCCGCAGGTGCGTGCCAACGATGGCATGATCGTGGGCATGGAAGCGCTGATCCGCTGGCAGCATCCGCAGCACGGCCTGGTCTCGCCGGCGCGCTTCATCCCCGTGGCCGAGGAAAGCGGCCTGATCGTCCCGATCGGCGAATGGGTCCTCAATGCGGCCTGCAGCCAGGTGCGGGAATGGCAGCAGCGTGGCGTAACGGTCCCGCGCGTCGCGGTCAACGTCTCGGCACGCCAGCTTGGAACAGTGGACTTTCTCGACAGCGTTGAAGCGGCGATCATCGCCACGGGCATCTCTGCCGACCGACTCGAACTCGAGCTGACCGAAAGCATTCTGATGGATCCGAAGTCCGAACGAATCAAGGGACTGTTTCGCCTGCGCGCAATGGGGGTGCACTTCTCGATCGACGATTTCGGCACGGGCTACTCATCGCTGTCCTACATCAAGCGCTTCCCGATCGGCACGCTGAAGATCGATCACAGCTTCGTCCGCGGCCTGCCGCAAAATGCAGACGATGCCGGCATCACCTCGGCGATTATCTCCATGGCCCGCAGCCTCGCTCTGGACGTGATTGCCGAAGGTGTCGAGACCAGCGAACAGCTCGACTTCCTGCAGCGTGCGCAATGCCCGAAGCTGCAAGGCTATCTGTTCAGTTACCCGCTGCCGCCGGACGAGATGGAGGCACTCCTGTGCCAGGGCCGCATCGCCCTGCCCGCCAAAGGCAGCGGAGAATGAGCCAGAGTCCAGCGCAGCTGGAGTGCTTGCCCGGCTTTGCGTACGACCAGCGATCAGCAAGCGCCGGCTTTGCGGAAGCCGCAGGCAGCGGGTACTATCGGCCGCATCTCGCCCACACCCGCCAGCGCTCACGGCAAAGCACGTCTTGCCATTCGTGACTGAAGCCCACCCTAGACAAGGAATCCTGTCATGACCGAAACCTCCACCCGTCCTCCCCTGCGCGGCATCGTCGGCGAAGCCAGCAAAGGCAAGATTGGCGTCCTCGTCGAAGAACACTTCGACATGACCGAGTACCGCCTTTTCAATGAGCTGTTCCCCAAGCACGGCTATCAGGTCGTCTATCTCTCGCACCTGTGGGGCAATGCCGAGCTCACTTTCGGTTCCAATCCCGACAACGGCTGGGTCGAAGAGCACGTCGTGGTGGAAACCGAAATCAACGCCGTCAAGCCGGCGGATTTCAAGGGCCTCATCATCATCGGCGCGTACGCCAGCGACCGCTTGCGCTACCAGGTTGCCCCGCGCAAGGGCGAAGCGAATCAGGCGCCGGCGGTGGTCTTCATTCGCCAGGCGATGGCCACCGCCCAGCTGAAGATCGGCACCATCTGCCACAGCCTGTGGCTACTCTGTGCCGACCGCGCACTGCTGCAGGGTCGCAAGGTCACCTGCGCCCACAACATCATTTGCGATGTCGAAAACGCCGGCGCGGAAGTCGTCTATGGTCCCGAGGGCACCGTCGATCTGGTGGTAGACGGCGACCTGATCACCGGCAAGCATCCGGGCATCACCGAGCAGTTCATCAAACGCTTCCTGAGTGAAATCGAGAAAGGGGCTTGACCCGGTTCGACCGGCGTCCACTGCGCTTTTTTCTCGTCAGCAGCGGCCGTGAATGCGCCACATGCGGGGCGGCGAACGCCGCTGATCCTGTCAACGAATGTGATCGATGCCGATGCCCGTCTCGGTCGTAGAAAGCTATGACCGGTATTTCGCCAGCCGGCTTTATGACAAACGCTATCCGCGGGCGAACCCGTCGACCCTGGCCGTCGTGCTTGACCAACTCGGCACGCAGGGCCGGCGAGTGCTCGACGTCGGCTGCGGCAACGGCCGCTATGCCGAAGCGCTGCTCGAACGAACGCCTGCATCCATCGTTGCCTGCGACATCAGCCCGCAGGCGATCGGCGAGTTGTCTGCGCGCCATGCCGCCCACGTGGCGAGCGGTCGCCTGCGTCCGGTGCTCGGCGATCTGTCGGTGGTGGCGAGCAGCCTCGAGCCGGACGCGAAGTTCGACCTGGTGATCATGCTCTTTGGCGTCCTGGCGCACATCTATTCACGCGCGCTGCGTGGCGAGGCACTGGCTGCCATTCGCGCGCTGCTCCGGCCGGGCGGCCGCCTCGTGCTTACCGTACCGAACGTCGCGCG
>LBIU01000579.1 GCA_000987445.1 Candidatus Accumulibacter adiacens
GAACCGTTCGTAGTAATGACGAGATCTTTCTGGCCGGCGCATCCATCGTCAACCAAGCGCTGCAAAAACCGGCGAGTCATCGGTATTAGGAGGGGCTCCCCTCCAACTAGCGAGATTGTCGTTGCGCCCGCTATCGCTGGGTAGACACGAGCGAACATGATCTTTTCGTCGCCGAACCAGTCGCCTTGATTGCGTCCAATGTGTCCAAAGTACAGCTTGTCCGTCAAATGCTGTAGAGCAGCACAATGCACCGCATCAGCCTCGATCTTACTGCTGTCCGCCGGTTTGCACATCCGGCAACGAAAATTGCACTGGTTTCCCAGCTGAAGCATCACTTCCGCAGTTTGTGACACGTTCCCGATTCTGCGTACAAAATCCGTGGCGCTACCGCCCGGATCGCTTTGTTTGGCTCGGTCAATCTTAAGCTGTCGCCGGCTTGTACCGCCTTTCTCCTCTATGTTGTAGCACCGATCGCATTGCGGAATCAGCTCGCCCGCCAATGCTTGGCGTTTAAGCATCTTCAGATGAGGTGTCGCGCTGAGCTGTTCGAGAGAGAGGTTGTGAACGGAAAACTTCTCCGTCTTCGTTGCATACAGAGTCCCCTGAAAGAGACAACAGGGGCGGACGAAGCCGGATCTCAGCACGTCCACTTCTTGCCAGAGTTGCGGGCAGAAGCCTTTCAGTTTTTCCATGACGTCTCTCGCAAAATGGTGTACGGCCGAACCAGTTTATCTACCCACAGATCTCCCGCACGGCAGGGTCACACCAGCGCCTCCGCACTCGTTTGTCATCGCTCGTTGAGTCCTGGGATCTTCCTCCGGACGTTGTCATTCAAAGCAGCTAGCTTGCGCTTCAGGCGCAAGCTGATTTTTCTCTTGTCCGGCGTATCCAGCCGGATCAGATTGAGTACCATTTTTCGTCAAAAGAGAAAAGTTCTGTGCAGCGTGGTCCTGGCGTCCGGTGCTGGCATCCTCGCCGAAGCAGACGTTGAGCACCCAGCGAAGTCGGCGCCAAGCCGGCCGGAGGAATTGCCCCCCGGCCTTTCACAGAACGGTGCGTGAACCTCTCGATTCATAGCGCTCCCCTCAAGCAAACGCACCGCCCATGCCTTTCTGGCAATGCACGAAGAGATACGGTTTTTTCTCGGAAAGCTTTTCGAGATACCTGCTCGCCCG
>LBIU01000580.1 GCA_000987445.1 Candidatus Accumulibacter adiacens
GCGCTGAGGCCGGCCACGCCTTCGAAGGGGTGATATCCGGGATTGTTCAGCGGTCGGTCGCCGAAGAACACGGTTTCAGCCGCTCTCGCGAAGTCGACCACACGTAGTTTTACAAGCAGGCGTCCTTCCGGGTTGCTCTTGTCGTAGCCCTTGATCGAAATTGTGACATCGCCATCAGGCAGCCGCTCACCATTGCGCAGGCGATCGACATCCATGGTCGGCGCCAGGAAGATGATGCCGCTGTCGCGGAGCGTTGTCTTGCCGAGGTCGGTATTCACCGCTTGCAGGCCCAGGTAGCTTTCCCTGGTCGCGGCTTCCGCTGCCGTGAATCCGTCCTCGCGTTCGGCGGTGAGCAGGAAGCCTTTGGCATCCTTGACCAATTGCGCGGCCCCGCCGACCTCGATGTTGTCCCAGTTGATGTTCAGATCCGCGTCCTCCAAATTGGCGAGTGTGCTGGGGTATTGGTCACGGACGAGCTTGAAGAGGTCTATGCGGGCGATGTCGCCGTAGTTGATCGCCGGGACCTTGCCGTCCTCGTCGGGTTCGATGGCGGTGCTGAGGAACTGCCCGCCATCGACTGGCGAAGTGAACTGGACGAGCTCCGGTTTCAGCAGTTGGCTGGCGGCCATTCCGTAGATCCAGCCGGAAGTCAGTTGCGGGCTGTCGGCGAGATCGAGCTTGTGGGGCGTGACGACCTGGGTGGTCACGCCATCGACGCGCTCGCGATCGATCGGCAGAGGCCGCGGCGTGGCCTGACGGGCGAGCGAATTTCTTTCCGCCGCGGCGAGCAGCGCGTCCAGGTCCCAGACCAGCAGGCCGCTCGGTGGCGGCGGTTCGCCGATCGTCGGCCAGTAGCGGATGTCCGCCCACAGGGTCTTGCCGGCGTCGCTGAGCTGCAGGCGCGAGAAGTTGGCGTCGATGATCGGGGAGGTGGCGCCCAGGTATTCCGGCGTCGCGCCGAAGGGATTCCTGACGATACCGATCTTGCCGCCCATTTGCCTGGGGGCGGTCTGCGGGTCGTCGAGGGCGTAGAGCGGGTCGATGAAGTCGAAGAAGTAGTCGGCGACCAGGGCGTATTCGGTGCCGCTGCGCGCCACGATCACCGCGGGCGATTGCGCGCGCTGGATATTCAGCTGGTAGCTGCCATCGAGGCGGCTCATGCCGGGCAGGGCGCCGGACATCGGGATCTGCTTGACGGTGGGCGTTCCCTGGAGCCTGCCCAGGTCGCTGAGGTCGACGGTGATGGTGGCCAGTCCCGCGTTGTGGTCGAGCGCGCTGCTGAGCAGCAGCCGCAGCGTGTTGCCCTTGATGCCGGCGGAAGAAATGTACTGCGGCCCCTTGCCTTCTCGGGCCGGGAAATCGACGTGCAGGAAAGCATCGGCAGCGGTCGCAGTGAGACGGCCTTTGTGCTCCCGCAGTTGGTCGAGGTCGAGGATGAAGACATTGCCGCTGTCCGGCTGGCTGCGCGCCATTGCCCCTCCCACGCTCTGTTTGCTGGCAGTGACCGCCAGGTAGCTGTGGGCGCCGTGCGTGAGGGCCAGGTCGATATAGCCGTAGGGCGCGTTCTGGCCGCTCACTGTTGCGGGCAGATCGATCTGCTGGATGGCCAGGAAATCGGCGGAGCTTTCGTCGATGTTGACGCGCAGGAGACGATGGCTGCCCGTCGGCTCGTATGGACCGCCTTCGGCGACATAGAGCGACTGCCCGGAAACGGCGAGGCTGCTGATGTTCGCCGTTCCGACGCTGAAGCTTGTCGCCGGCCGCATGGTGGCGGTGTCGATGACGTGGATGTTGCCGCGCGCGCCGGCGACGAACAGCAGGCGGTTGTCGAGGCTGAAGGCGATCTGGTCGGTCTTGCTGCTGCCGCCGACGATCGGCTTGCCGTTGGCGTCCAGATAGGGAAGCTCATTGACGATCTGGCCGTCCCTGAAAATCTGGATCTTCTCGGCCAGGGTGACGACACTGAAGTCGCTCTGTCCTTCGAGGGTGACGCTGCCTGGCTCGCCGTTGGCCAGCCAGCGGCTGGCGCCGGGATCGCTCGGGTCGACCGTTTGCAGCATGCGCTGCACGGTGAGTACATGCAGGCCCAGCGCAAGCTGTGGCGGAAGCTGCACTTCCACCGTCATGCGGTTTGCCCCGGGGGCGACCGCCGCCCGGTCGATCAGCTTCTGCCACTGGCGCATCCCTTCGCGCTTGGCCTGGCTGTCGTCGTTCCAATCGCTGGAACTCGCCTTGCCTTGCGCATCGATGCGCAGCGGGTTCGGGGAGACCCACAGGCGCAGGGCCGTCGGCTGCGCCGCCATTCCCGGTACGGCCTGCGCCTGGAGATCCTCGAGGGTCAGTTGGAGTGTCCCGGAGGCGAGCATCCTGACCTCGCTGATGCGCGGCGAGCTGCTGGCGTCGAGGCTGCCCGATCCGCTCGCGGCGGGCGTGGCAATGCTCAGCGTGAGCTCGCCGTTGTCGATGCTCTTTTGAACCGGGACGACCTGGTAGACGCCACCGAAATCGAGGTTGATGGCGTGGATTTCCGACATTCCGGCGAACAGGCCGATCAGGTCGTTCGCCGCAGCGGCACCCGTCAAGCTGCCATTCGCCAGATTTCCGGCCATCGAAATGGCCAGCGAATTCGTGGTCAGGGCAAAGACGTTGATGCCGTTGCCGCGCACGCTTACGGCGCCGGTTTGAGGGTCGGTGCGGGTCTTCACCAGAATGAGATCGCCGGAGCCACTGACGCCGTTGTACGGCGGGCTGGCCGTACGGGCGACGAGACGGCCTTCGGCGTCCGTGCCGATGAAGCCGTTGTCCAGCAGCCACCATTTATCCTGCAGCTCGCCAGCGATGCCGGGGGCGGTGCCGCGACGCAGAAAGAGGACTTCGTCGCCGACCTCGATGTCGCTGTCGTCCTGCAGGGGGATCGCCAGTTGCACGGGGACGCTGGTCGCCTGTTCGCCGAGTTCGAGACGGAAGGCCGCGAGGGTCTGCAGGAGTTCCGGTTCGGGTGCGGCCAGTCCCGTCCTGGCGAGCAGCTCGGCGACGTCGATGCGCCGTATGGAGACCACCGTATCGTCCGGCAAGGCCCCCGCACCGATGAGTACGGTTTCTCCGCTCGCCGCCTGCACGACGCCGCCCTGTTCGGCGGCGACGGTGATGCCGGCGGGAGCGTCGGTGCCCGGGTCGTCGTCGGTCAGCGCGGCGGCTTGCACGCGCAGGCGGATGTCGGTCTGGCCGATGC
>LBIU01000581.1 GCA_000987445.1 Candidatus Accumulibacter adiacens
TTCGATGACGCCGCGTTTCACCTCTGGCCGCTTTACTGGGGGAGTCACAAGAAAATGCAGGATGAGTTCGGAGTGCATACGGTGACCGCCTCGGCTAAGGTGCAGTTCTTGCAGGAACTCCTCGCAGGGGATTTGATCTTGGTAGATAGTCTGCTGACCCGCATTGGCCGGAAGAGTTGTACTTTTACAGAGCGAATGTTGCATGTTGATACCAAGGCGATACATGCCACCTACGACACTGTAGAGGTCTTCTTTGACCCGCAAACGCGCACGGCAACAGAAATTCCGGCCCCAATCAGGCAGGCCTTGGAAAATTCATACCAAATCGCCGAGGAAATCGCTCAACAAGGCCATTAGATGCGGGATGGCTCTTGCGGGATAGTTTGCAGGCGGGGGCCCCTGAATTGGCTTCCTAGCGTGGCCCACGGCTGCGTAGTCGCGCGGTTTCAACGAGGCGCAGTGGTCGCGCGAATGCCAATGCCGGCCTCTTCGACAACCGCGCCGGCCCTTGTGCCGACTTGCTGGTGTTTCACGCTTCGCGCACATGCCCCGGCCACTTGCTCTAGTCGACGACATCTGAATGCCAGCCGACGCAAACCCCTCGAACCTACGGAGCTCCGGCCGGCCCGATCAGTGGCGTGCGCACCGGTTTTGCGACTCCGAAGAAGACCACGATGGTGTGGGCGGGAAACCGGGTGGACTGCGCTTCGGGCGGGATTTTGCTGAATCCTGCTTCCGTGTCGTTCCAGCCATTGCCAACCCAGGCATTGCCGGCCGGATCGAGAGCGATTGGCGCAACGATCTGCAGACCGCCGATGTAGCCCTCGGATGGGGTGATCGGATCGCCGGTGTTCAGCCCTGGGGGGCAGGTCTCGGTGCGCACGCCGCACAGCTGGGTCACCGAATGGCTGGTGGAACTCGCCACCCAGACGTTGTCGTTGCCGTCGATGGCAATCCCCCATGGGCCGGTGATGGCGCCGCCTGCGTTGAAAGGGCCGCGCACCGTGCCGTCCGGCCGGATCATCGACACATCGCCGCCCGGGTTCTGGCTGATGATGTCCCACAGATTGACCCACATGTTGGCTGCCATTGCGTCAGCCGACATCGACCCTTGCAACGCCTCAAGCTTGCTTTCGAGCTTCTGCTTGACCAGCGCTATTTTCTCCATCGTGCCCGGATGCCCAATGAGGTTGCCGACCCAGGCGTTGCCCTGGCTGTCGATTGCAACCGCATGCGGGCTGAAGCCGACCTCGATCTCCTCGGCCCTTCCGGGGTCGCTGGCCGGAAAGCGGGTCACGGTGTTGGAGCCGCTGTTGGTGATCCAGATCCGGTCCTTCTGGTCGATCGCGATACCGAAGGGACCCTTGACGCGAAGCGTGCCATCGACCGGCTTGCCGTCCACGGTTCGGCCGAGAATGCGACCCTTCGCGACATCGCCCCCCGGCAAGTGGACGATCTGATTGTTTTCGTTGTCGACGGTCCAGACGTCGCCATTCGGGGCGACGAGGACGCCCTGCATCTGCCCGAGCTTGCCGTCGAAATCGTAGCCGGTCGCGGGCGACAGCGGCTTGCCGGTCTTGCGGTCCAACACGGAAATCGTGCGGCCGATCAGGTTGGTGACCCAGACCTTGTCATCGGCTGAAAAGGCGATGCCCCAGCCGGGACTGTCGATCCCACCGCCGCGATAGCCGGTGATCATCGGCGACAGCGGCGTGCCGTCCGGCGCGAATTTTCCGTTGCCGCCGCCAAACTGCTCGTAAATCGTCGTCTGCGAGCCGACCAGCCAGTTGTTGTTGGACCAGAAGTTGCCCTCGCTGTCGATGGCCGCGCCGCCCACCCCGTAGAAGCCACCTCCGGAATAGACCAGCGACAGGGTCCAGGCACTGGGCGCGAAGTAGAGATACGGAATGAATGCAACTTCACGGTAGCGCTTTCCGGCGGGGACTGGATAGAACTCGTTCAGCAGTCCGAAGATCCTGTCTGCGTTGTGCCATGGGTGGCGGGCAATGTTCTGCGCTGCGGACAGCGTGTCGGTCGGCGCAACCGCGCCCGGCGGGGTGGCGGCGGCAAAGAGCTTGCTGCAGGCAGCTGTTTTCGCCACGATGCAGGCCGACAAGATATTGGCCAGCGTATTGAATTTGGCCAATGTGCTGGTTTGCGGCCCGTTCAGGGGATTCACGATTACTGGCCCCCAGCCGCCGGTTTCGAGATCGACCAGGTTCAGCACGTTGCCGGCGGCGATGCGCAGGCCAAGGGCGTTGCCGCTTAGTGAGCGACCGTTCAGGAATTGTGCTCCAGTCCATGCGGAAGCTACCGTAGTGAGTTCGTTGATCGTTACCGTCGGCAGGGGCTTGCTTCCCAATGTGGCCATCATTGTGATCGCGGGGTTCGGCTTGGTGCTGGCTGCCGCCTTCGCAACGCCGCCCTCGGAAGTCAGGTAGAGCACACTGCCGATATCCTGCTTGCCCGCGGTCGATAACTGGAAGCTGCCGTCGTCGGCCGTCCTGGTCTGGGCAAGCTTTCGGGGAGCGCCTGATGTGGTCTCCCAAAGTGTGACGTCGGCCTTGGCGATCGCGCTACCACCCCCTTTCACCTGTCCTTCAATGCGATCCGTGGCGGAGGCCGATGTGGGCCATGAAAGTGACACCGAAAACAGGACGGCGAAAATCAGAGATTGGCCCTTTACAGAATTCATGGCGATTTCGATCCCTGTGGTTATTTGTGACGAATAGCGTTCTTCTACCGCCGCAGTGGCGCCCGGCGCAAGCGCTGGCGGCCCTGCGAGAGATAAACCGTGTTGGACTGAACGGCCCCGATTGCGGTGGTCGGACGAAGCCGCTACGCGGAAGAAACCGCGGTGCTGTCGTCGTGCTGAAGTCAAGATGTGACCTCCACCTCATCCA
>LBIU01000582.1 GCA_000987445.1 Candidatus Accumulibacter adiacens
GGCGGACTGTCCGGCGGATGGCGCCTGCTGCGCGGCGACGGCACCCATATCGCGGCGGGCTTGGTCGACGAGGCAGCGACCATTGCTGTGACACCACCGCCGGGTCACTCCTTCCTCGTCTGGGAAAGCGAGCAGCAGTCGGTGGCTGGCGGCGAGGCAGCGTACCGCTTCGCGCTGAAAACGACGCAAGCGATCGCGCTTGGCGAACGGGTCGATGGTAGCGCTTTCGCCGCCACCACCAGCGCTGCCTATCGCTTCAAGGTGCCATCGGCAAGCCGTGTGCTGCTCGACCTGGCCCGTAACGAAAGCGACAGCGCCGCTTTCACCTGGCGGATTTCCCGCGATGGGCTGCTGATCGACCAGGGGAGGCTGGCCAGCGACGCGGGTTTCGCCGATCAGCTGCCGATCGTCGAATTGCCGGCAGGAAGCTATCGGCTTGATCTGACAGCGGATACAGCGCTCCAGCATGGCGGTGATTTCGCTTTCAGCTTGCTCGACCTGGCACAGGCACGGCCGGTGCACATGGGGGTCTCGACCAACGGCGAGCGCCTGGCCGGCCAGGCGGCGGTCTTCAGCTTCGTTGCCGCCGCCGGCGACAGCTTGACGCTGGAACAGCATTCCGGCAACGGCGAGCGCTGGTGGCTGCTCGACGAGTTCGGGCAGGAGCTGGCGCGTGGACAAGGCGCGGGCAATGCCGGCCCCCTGGTCCGCAACGGCACTTATTTACTGCTCCGCGATGACGGCAGCGACGCCCGATATGGCGATCACGCCACCTACCGCCACTTCGACTTCAGCGTCTCGCTCGGTGAAGCACCCGCACGGGCGCAGGGATTGAACCGCATCGTCAGTACGACGCTCGACGCGGGCGGCAGCCTCGCCTATCGCTTCACGACCAGCAGCGCCGCCACACTCTGGCTGAGCCCGCTGAGCGCGAACTTCGCGGCCCATGTCGGGGTGCGCAGCGCCGCCGGCTGGCAAGTGTATTCAGCCGACACCGCGGACCTCTCCAGCACCAGCGCCAACACTGCGCCGCGCGCGATCAAGATCCCCACGGCGGGAAGCTACACTCTCGAACTGCGCGACCTCTCCAGCGGGCCGGGGGCCAGGCAGCTGCGCTTCGCGCTCAGTGAAACCGACGCACTCGGCGAGGCGACACGCCTGCTCCCGGACATCCGGACCAGCAGCAAGCTGTCCGCTGGCCGCATTGTCGACAGCTATCGCTTCAGCATCCCCGAAGGCCACAGCTTCGTTTTCGACGGCGACGCGAGCTCGGCCAGCGCTCTGCGCTGGCGCCTGCTCGCTGCGGATGGGGTGCAGCGAGCGGATGGCGACGTCAGCCGGCAGAGCGCCCCGCTGGCACTCGCGGCCGGCGAATACCTACTCCTGCTGTTGAGCGAAGACGCTGCCGACACCAGCAGCGATCGACCCTACGCGTTCATCCTGCGCACGCCACCGGCGACTACCAGTAAGCCACCGACGCTGACACCTGGCGCCACCATTGGCGGCACGGTCTTCGGCAACAGCAGCACGCACTACGCACTGCACCTCGACCAGCCCGGCGTCCTCGCCTTCGACAGCCTGAGCAGCGGTGCAAACCTGTGGTGGCAACTCCTCGATCCTGCGGGCGTGCTGCTCCTCTCGCGGCGCATGCTGGACCCCGACCCTGGTACCTATGCCAGCCGGGTCAACTACGCGCGTTATCATTCCGGCGAGCTCGCCGCTGGCGATTACACGCTGCGGATCCGCAACTTCGGCGGTGCGCCGGAAAGCTACAGCTTCCGCGTGCTCGCGCTCGACGACGGCCCGCTGCTGGCTCGTGACACGCCAACGGCGATCAGCACCGCGCCGGATGGATCGCAGACTTTCCGCTTCGCAGCACGCGCCGGCGAACGCTACTTCCTCAAGGTGCTGGACACCAGCAGCACGTCAGGCTCGGGCACGGCTCGTTCCGTGGCGCAGTGGAAACTTCTCGACCCGCTCGGACGGACAGTATTCCAACGCACCGCGATGGGCGTGGCCAGAGTCACTTTCGACCATGTCGACGGCCCGTCGGGGCAGCGCATCTACCGGCACACGCTTGGCGGTATCGATCAGGAGACGCCGGAACTCCTGGTGACCGGCAGCTACACTCTGGTGATCGATGGCGCCGGCGCAGCCGCAGGCACTGCCGCGCCGATTTCCTTCAGCCTCGGCCTGGTACCGCCGGTCAGCACACAGACGTTCGACGATTTCCTGCGCAGCAGAGCCGCACCTGATCTCATCGTCAGCAGCGTCCGCGTGGACGAGAGCGGGCCGCTGCGCACCGGCCAGGCGATCAACCTCGAGTGGCTGCTCGAGAACCGTGGCAGCGAGCCGACCATCGGCAATTGGCACGAACGCATCGTCGTGCGCAATCTCGACAGCGGCCGCGTCGTCGCCGATTTTCATGTTCCCTACGATGCAGCCGCGCCGGCCAATGGAGCGCTTGCTGCCGGCGACGCGCGCAGCCGCCGTCACAGCCTCTCCCTGCCTGGCGACGACAGCGCTGCCGGCCGACTGCGGATCACGGTCATCACCGACGCCGACAATGTCATCCACGAAAGCAGCGTCGGCGGCGTCAATGAAGGCAACAACGCCCGCTCCCTCGAGATCGACGTCGTCCGGGCGCCGGCCAGCGAACTGCACATCGAAAATCTCGCTTTCGCCGCGGACAGCGTTTTCGACCCCGGCGCCGAAGTCCGGGTCAGCTGGCAGACCGCCAACCGTGGCCAGCTGGCCGCCGAGCCCGGTTGGCGCGAACGCCTGGAGTTGCACAATCTGACCACCCGCGAACTGGTCGCCAGCCTAAGCCTCGACGACCTGGCCAGCGAGCAGCCACTGGCGGTCGACGCCAGCCGCGGCCGCAGCGCGAGCCTGCTCTGGCCGAGCGGTAGCGCCGCCGCCGGACGCTTCGTGCTGCGCGTCGTGGCCACGGCCGGCAGCAGCGAAAGCGCTCTGCGCGCCCAGCCGGCTGAACTGAGCCACGTCGTCGGCCCCGATCTGGAGATCCGAAACCTGCGCGTGCGGAACATGGACAGCGTCGACAGCGCCGAC
>LBIU01000583.1 GCA_000987445.1 Candidatus Accumulibacter adiacens
CGTTGCAGGATGTGCAGGCGGTTCACCTGGACCACGCCAGGATCGTAGGGGATGTCGAAATACTCGAGAAAATCCTCGGCCGAGTTCAGGTCGGCCAGGGCATCGGCGAGGGGCAGGGCTTCATTCATCGGGGTCTCCTCAGACGGGGGCACGGGTGAGAGGGCTGCGAGGCTTGAGAGGCTCGACTGCGGTTTCTTCCTTTGTCTCGAAGGCATCGATGACGGCCAGCAGCCTGGCGGCGCCGAACTGATCGCGACGGTCGAGGGCGGCAAGCTTGCGCAGTCGGTTGCGCGATGCCGCGTTGCGCCCCAGGCGTAGCAGGACGACGCTCGCCGCCTTGAGCGCCAGCAGGTAGAAGCGCAGCAGGCCGAAGGAGTTGGCGGCAGCCAGGCCCAGCCAGGCTTCGTCGAGCGCACGCCAATCGGGCGGCAGGCCCAGTTGGCGGCCGGCAAGCTGCATCGCGCGCTCGGCGACGAGCAGCGCTTCTTCGAGGCGGTGCTGGTAGAAGTAGTAGCGATAGAGACCGACGAGCACCGTGAGTTTGTCGGGAACCAGCAGGTAGGCCCGCAAGAGGGCCGTTTCGGCGCTCGCTTTTCCGTAATCGCGTGCTGCCTGGGCCAGCAGACCTTCGGCTGCAGGGGACAGCGGCTCTTCGAAATACAGGTTGCAGTCGGAGAAGTCGAGCAGGTCCATGGGGGTCTCAATGCCTCGATTGGCGTTCGCAGCACAGGTCGCCTGCAGAACAGCTGCCGCATTGGCCGATGCGTTCGGCTGGCGCAGGTTCGTGGCGCAAGTCGGCCAGTTCGCGTTCCAGCGTTTCGATGCGCTCGACAAGGCAGGCAATGGATCTGGCGACCGGGTCGGGCAGCAGGTTGTGATCGAGGTTGATGCCGTTCTCGGGCTGCGCGTTGCCGCCACGCGTGGCGACCACCCGGCCCGGTACGCCGACCACCGTGCAGTCCGCGGGAACGTCCTTGACGACCACGGAGTTGGCGCCGACGCGGACCCTTTCGCCGATGACGATCGGGCCAAGTATTTTCGCGCCGGCGCCGACCACGGTTCCGCCGGCCAGCGTCGGGTGGCGCCTGCCCTTGTTCCATGAGGTGCCACCGAGTGTCACGCCATGATAGAGCGTGACGTCGTCACCAACGCTGGCGGTCTCGCCGATCACCACCCCGGCGCCGTGGTCGATGAACATGCGCCGGCCGATGCGTGCGCCGGGGTGGATATCGACGTTGGTCAGCGTCCGGCCCAGGAATGACAGCAGCCGGGCGCTGAAGCGCCAGTCGGATCGCCAGAGGCGGTGCGACAGCCGGTGTGCGAGTAGAGCATGCACGCCGGGGTAGGTGGCGAGAACTTCGAGCTTCGAGCGGGCGGCGGGGTCGCGCTGGAAGACGCAGGCGAGGTCTTCCTTGAGAATCGTCCACAGGCCCGGCGCGGGTGCGCCGGCGACGGTCATGCCCAGCGCGTCAGACATGTTCGGCACTCCTGGTCGAACGCAGAAGGCCTTGTAGATCGGCGGCTTCCGGCGCGTGCTTGTTGCGCGCCACAAAGTTGCGAATGCGTGGCAGGAGCGCCTGTGCATCGCTTTCGTCGAGTGTGATGCCGAGGTCGGCACAGACAGCCAGTACCGCCCGCAGGCCCGAATGCTTGCCGAGGACGATGCGGTGGGTCTGGCCGACCTCGCGCGGGTCGAAGCCCTGATAGTTGTCCGGATGCTTGAGCAGACCGTCCACGTGAATGCCCGCCTCGTGTGTGAACACGCCAGCGCCGACGATGCTCTTTTGCCAGGCGACGGCGCGGCCCGAGGCGCTGGCGACGAGGCTGGAAACGGCAGGGAATCCCCTGAGGTCGACGCCCGTTTCAATGCCGTGGAGCTTTTTCAGGCCCAGCACCACTTCCTCGAGCGCTGCGTTGCCGGCGCGCTCGCCGAGGCCGTTGACCGTCGTATTGACGTGCGTTGCACCGGCGCTGCAGGCAGCCAGCGTATTGGCCGTGGCCAGGCCCAGATCGTCGTGGGCGTGCATCTCGATTTCCAGCCCGCTGCTGCGGCGCAGGGCGCTGATGAGCGCGAAGGCGGCAAAGGGTTCGAGCACGCCCAGGGTATCGGCCACGCGCAGGCGACGGGCGCCGGCGCGCTCGGCAGTTTCGGCCAGCGCGCAGAGGAAGCCCCGGTCGGCACGCGAGGCATCCTCGCAACCGATGCATACATCCAGCCCGAGGCCGAGCGCGGCCGCAACGAAGCCTGGCAGTACGCGCAGCAGCCAAGCGCGGTCGCGACCGAGTTTGTGCGCCAGATGCTGGTCGGAGCAGGGCAGCGAGATGTCGACCAGATGGACGCCCAGATCGGCGCAGGCGGCGATGTCGGCGGCGCGCATGCGGCTCCAGACCATCAGTCGTGGCGCCAGTCGCAGTTCGGACACCGCGCGTATCGAGTCGCGCTCCTCCTCGCCCATCGTCGGGATGCCGATTTCCAGTTCGGGCACGCCGATCGCTGCCAGCTGGCGTGCGATCTGCATTTTCTCTGCCAGCGAGAAGGCGACGCCGGCCGACTGTTCGCCGTCGCGCAGGGTGGTATCGTTGATTGTGACCAGTGGCGAGCGGTTCATGGCAACTCCTCGCAGTCATTCAAGCAAGGCTGATGCCAGGAAATAAGTCATTGAAATTTATGGAATGTCTATGGCCTCGGCGAGGAATGTACGGTTCCATGTCGCAAACCTGACAACCGTTCCGGCATGGCGCAGGGTGCGCAATGCCGGAACGAGTACGCGGGCAAAGCCGCATGGGGTTCTTGTTGCGGCTTGGCGAAGCTGCGGACAGCGGCGACATCCTTCGCGGCGACGAAGGGTTCTGGACCCCGCCGCCGGGCGAGCGACACGCGACGGCGTTGGCGCTCCGTGCGGTCACCGCCAGGGCGATTGGATGGTGAGCGATTACCAATGAGCGTAACATGGATGGTCGACAATTCTGCGACAAGGGAAGGACGGATGAAGGCTAAGAATCCGGCTGCGAATGCCGTCCCCCAGACGCCGGCGGCAGCGCGTCCGACATCATTGCCGGAAGCCGTTCCGGGCAACGCTTTTCCGGTCGTCGGGGTCGGCGCCTCGGCCGGTGGTCTGGCAGCGTTTGAAGCCTTCTTTTGCGGTCTGCCGGCTGATGCCGAACCGGGCATGGCTTTCGTGCTGGTGCAGCATCTCGCGCCGGACCACAAGAGCATTCTCCCGGAGTTGATCCGGCGCTACACGCGGATGCAGGTCTTGGAGGTGACGAATGGCATCGAGGTGCGTCCGAACTGCGTCTTCGTCATCCCGCCCAACCGCCATATGGCGCTTCTGAACGGCCGTCTGGAGTTGCTGCCGCCGGAGGAGCCGCGCGGCCAGCGTCTGCCGATCGACGCCTTCTTCCGCTCGCTGGCGCAGAGTCAGCACGAGCATGCGATTGGTGTCGTGCTCGCCGGTACCGGCAGCGACGGGACGCTCGGGGTGCGGGCGATCAAGGCCGAAGGCGGCATGGTGATCGCTCAGCAGCCGGGGACCACCGAGTTCGACGGCATGCCGTGCAGCGCCATCGCCACCGGCATGGTCGATTGGCAACTGCCGCCGGCTGAGATGGCGGCGCAGATCATCGCCTACGCCGCGCACGCCTTCGGGCGGCTTCCGCCGCTGCTCGCCGAGCCCGCTCCCAAGACACT
>LBIU01000584.1 GCA_000987445.1 Candidatus Accumulibacter adiacens
TCTGACCCTCTGACCGTCGGAACGGCCGGCAGGAAAGAGGAGGCGCTGCGCGCGCGGCGCGCAAGCAGGCGGCGCCTTCGATCGGGCGCAGCGGGCAGCGCGCCGCCACAGGGGATCTTTACGGATAGGCCTCGGCCAGGCGTAGCGGCGTTCCAATCTGATCCTTGGCGGACAGGCTCGGGGCATCCTGTAGCGGCCAGTCGATGCCGATTTCCGGGTCGTTCCAAAGCACGCAGCGCTCGTGTTCCGGCGCGTAATACTCGGTGGTCTTGTAGAGGAAATCGGCCGTTTCCGAAAGCACCACAAAACCGTGCGCGAAGCCCGGCGGTACCCACAACATGCGTTGATTCTCCTCGGAAAGCTCAACGCCCTCCCAGCGTCCGAAGTTCGGCGAAGAGCGCCGCAGATCAACGGCAACGTCGAATACCGCGCCACTGGTGACTCGCACCAGCTTTCCCTGCGGTTGCAGGAGTTGATAGTGCAGCCCACGCAACACGCCTCGGCGCGAGCGGGAATGGTTGTCCTGGACGAAATCAACATCCAGTCCGAGAGCGGCAAAAGCCTTGCGGTTCCAGCTTTCCAGGAAGAAGCCACGGCTGTCGCCGAACACCTTGGGTTCGACGATCATGACGTCAGGCAGGCGGGTGGAAGTCAGTTTCATTGTCTAGGCGCTTGAAGAAAAGTGGGAAAAGGTCGACACGAGCTGCTTGGCGGCGAGCAGCTTTCCAGCCGCGGTGGCAAGGACGAGGCGATTTCCGGACAATGAGCGGCCAGCGTGCCGGAGCTTCGGTCGTCCGCGCCGCGTGACGTCAGCGGCATGGTCGAGCGATGCAAGGGCTGTCGCGACACCGAAGGCAGGCGAAAAGACAGGCGCGATGATCGGCAAATCGACAGCAAGCGCCTCAAGTTCTTCCCACGAGGAAGTAATAGATCAGCAGGCCAATTGCCGCGATCAGCAACAGCCGGCTGATCGCACTCCTCGCGCTTTCCTTGTTTACGGCAGCCATACGACTCTTCACCTGTGGGCTTCTTGCCAGGAATTCCTCGACGATTTCCTTGGCTTCCTTGAGGCCGACGCCACGAGCGACACGAACGCTTTTGATGGCATCGATCTTGCTGCCGCGCGTCAGCGCGGCGATCGCCTCGCTTGGGAGAGTCTGGTCGCTGCTGTTTCCTTGCTCGTTCATCGGGGCACTCCCTGGAAACTTAACTTGCCTGGCCTGCTGTCGACCGCTTCTGTCGGGACCGCCGGGTGCCGAAGGGCCGCTGCTCGCCAGTTTACCGCGCCGCGGCGCGAATTGTGCGTGCGATGGCTGCCCGGAAGTGCGCAGAGGGTGGCAGCGACCAGGAATTCAGCGAAATTCGAAGGCCTCTTGGTGGAAAGCGCCGGGGGCAAGGCCGCGAACGATCAATCCGTCGCGAATGGCGTGGCCGAAGCCCGTCGGACCACAGAACCAGATGCTGGCATCGGACCAGGCCGGTACTTCGGCGATCAGGCGCTCGACGCTCAAGCTCTCGCCCCGACGGCTGTCGAGGACATGCAGGCGGACGTCTGCGGCGTCGGCGACGGCGGTCAGGCGGGCGACAAGGTCGGGATCGGCCTGGCGGGTGCTGTAGAACAGGTCCACCGGTGGATGGCCGGTGTTCTCCGCGGCGAGTGTCTCGAGGCGGGCGACAAAGGGAGTCAGGCCTATGCCGCCGGCGATCCAGATCTGCCGCGGCGGTCCGTCGACGAAATCGAAACGGCCGTAGGGGCCTTCGACGATGATCGGGTCGCCGGCCCGCAGCCGGCCCGGCAGTGTCTGCGTGTAGTCGCCGAGGCTCTTGATGGCAAAGCGTACGTGGCCGTCACCCAGCCACCCCGAGGCGATCGTAAACGGGTGTGCGCCTTCGCGGGTGTCGAAAGTCACCAGCGCAAACTGGCCGCTCTGATGACCTTTCCAGTCCTCGGAAAGTCGCGCATGTACTTCGAGTACCCCCAGACCGATCGGGCGGACTTCACTGATCTCGCCGAGCGTGCGGCGGCGTCTACCTATCCATCCGGCCAAGGAGAGCAGCGCGGCGACCGCGCCGCCGGTCATCAGCAGTGCGGCCAGCGGGCCAGCGACACCGGCCCAGTACGGGGCGGGCATGTACACCACCGAGTGCACGGCGACGATGAGAAAGACGATCGGCGTCAGTCGGTGGAGGCGCGCAAAGTGCCGGTAGGGAATGCGTCGCAGGAGAGCCACTGCGACCAGAATGAGTGCCAGATACAGGCCCCATTCGCCGAGGTCCTTGGCGATCGAATGCCAGGCATCGAACAGCTTCACCGACAGGCTTCTGGCATCCTCAGGCTTGTCGAGCAGGCCGGCACGGCGCAGGGCCTTGCTGCCGAGTTTGATCGCGTAGTGAGCGGCAGCCAGGCCGACGGCCAGCAGCGCCACCTG
>LBIU01000585.1 GCA_000987445.1 Candidatus Accumulibacter adiacens
GTGGTGACGATCACCGCGCCGGTCACGGGCACTTTCTGCGCCAGCGTCAGTTGCGTGTCGCCGGTCCCCGGGGGCATGTCGACGATCAGATAATCGACGTCATCCCAGGCGGTCTGCTTGAGCAACTGCTCAAGGGCCTGGGTGACCATCGGTCCGCGCCAGACCATCGGCGAATCGATATCGATCATGAAACCGATCGACATTGCCTGCAGACCGTGCGCGCGCAAGGGATCCATGGTCTTGCCGTCCTCTGACTCGGGCTTCTGGCCTGCCAGGCCGAGCATCTGCGGTTGCGAAGGTCCGTAAATGTCGGCGTCGAGCAGACCGACCGTGGCGCCCTCCTGAGCCAGCGCCAATGCCAGGTTCACCGCCGTCGTGCTCTTGCCGACGCCGCCCTTGCCAGAGGCCACGGCGATGATGTTCTTGACGCCGGGCAGCGGCTTCAGGCCGCGCTGCACGGTATGGGCGACGATCTTGACACTGACGTTGGCGCTGATATTGCCGATCCCGGGGAGCGCTCGCAGTTTCTCGATCACCGTCCGACGGATGTCGTCGAGTTGTGTTCTTGCCGGGTAGCCGAGTTCGATATCGAGCGAGACGTCGGCCCCTTCGATCTTGATGTTCTTTGCCGAGCGCGTCGACAGGTAATCTTTTTCCGTGTTCGGATCGATCAGATCCTTCAATGCCGCCTGGACGGCGTCTATCGTTACAGCCATGGTTGCCAAAGCTCCTGTGATGGATACCTGAGTAATTTAGTAAAGTTTACTCGAAAAAGCGCCGCAGCACACGCCCCTGCCCCGTGGCGCCGCGCCTGCCTACTTGCTGTCCATCTTTGTCTCGCGCCGGCTGCCTGTTAAGCTCCCGGCATGAATACGCTCTCTCGACCAACGCGTCGCGCCGACAAGGCCTGGGTGCTGGCAGCCATTCACCGCATCGAAGCCGACTTCCAGCGCTCCAGCGACACCCATCTGATCCCTCTGCCACTGCCCGGTTTTCCCGGCGTCGATCTGTATCTGAAGGATGAATCGAGTCACCCCACGGGCAGTCTCAAGCACCGTCTGGCGCGCTCGCTGTTTCTCTACGCCCTGTGCAATGGCTGGCTGCGCGAAGGCAGCACGGTTGTCGAGGCGTCGAGCGGCTCGACGGCTGTTTCCGAGGCCTACTTTGCACGCCTCGTCGGCTTGCCGTTTCTCGCCGTGATGCCCGCTTCAACCTCGGCGGAGAAGATCACGGCGATCGAGTTCCAGGGCGGCCGCTGCCATCTGATTGACGATCCAATGAGCATCTACAGTGAATCGCAACGGTTGGCAGACGAGCTCGGCGGCCACTACATGGACCAGTTTACCTACGCCGAGCGGGCCACCGATTGGCGTTCCAACAACAATATCGCGGAATCCATTTTCGAACAGATGCGGCTCGAAAAACACCCGGTTCCGAGCTGGCTGGTTTCGAGTGCGGGGACCGGCGGTACCGTCGCCACCCTTGGTCGCTACGTGCGCTATCGGGCACGGCCAACGCGCGTCTGTGCAGCAGACGCCGAGTACTCGGTTTTTTTCGAGCACTACCGTAGCCGCGACCCGCAGTTGCGTCTCCATGAAGGCTCGCGAATCGAAGGTATTGGCCGGCCACGCGTCGAGGCGTCGTTTCTGCCCGAGGTGATCGATGCCATGGTCAAGGTGCCGGACGTCTGGTCGGTGGCGGCGATGCACGAGCTGTCGGCGCGCCTGGGACGGGGCGTCGGCCCTTCGACGGGCACCAATCTGATCGCCGCACTGGCTTGTATGGACCAGATGCGCACGCGCGGCGAGCGCGGTTCGGTGGTGACGCTGCTTTGTGATTC
>LBIU01000586.1 GCA_000987445.1 Candidatus Accumulibacter adiacens
AGCGTGCTGCCACCATTGAGGTCGGTGATGTGATCGGCGGCGAGGGTGATTGGGGCGATCGCCCCTGTGTAGTTCAGGCTGGTGACGGTGGTGTCCTGGTCAACGACACTGATGCCACCGGCACCCCCGTCAGCGAAGATGACCTCATCGGTTGCAGCAGGTACGCCTGCGGACCAGTTTCCGGACTCGCTCCAGTCGTCGGAAGCGGCGGCGCCGGTCCAGGTAACGCCGGCCGGGGCAGCGTTGGTGCTGCCGATGTCGAATTGGCTGGGGGTTGCGGCGCTGCCGATGATGACCTGGCCGCCGTTGGTCCAGATGATCGTCGGGTCGATGACTTTGACCGACACGCTGGGTGCTCCCGCGTTTCCGGCTCTGCCGATGAACGACGGGTCGCAGGTCAGCGCATAGTCGAGGATCGCGGCCTCGCGTAGTGCCAAGTCGGTGATCCCAGCCGCGTCGAGAAGAGCGGTCGCCTCGGCAACCTTTTCGGCTGGGAGCGACCCCGGCGTCGTCTTCTGGATCGGGCAGTTCAGACTGGTGAAGGTCGCTGTGCTCTCTCCCGGACGGTAGTCGAACAGCGATTCCGTCTGGCTGATACGCCAGCTATTCGCATAGGTTTCGTACAGTTGCTCGAAGCCGATTTGAACAGGCAATACGGTTCCGTCGCGCGTCGCCAGGTCGTTCGTGGCATTTCCGTCAAAGTTTCCAAGCAAGCCGCGCAGGGATCCATTCGGCCGGTCGGCCAAGGCGCAGAAGCGGACATCGATGGAACTCCCATAGTCGGTTACGCGCAAGAGCTCCTGGGTCGGGTAGACGATCGAGTAGATGCCGTCGGCGAAGGAGATCTGGCCGGCACCAACCGCTATCGTGCTTCCAGAGGCGATGGCAGTGATTTGCCCGTCTATCCGCAAGGGCTGACTCTCGGCCGTATCGATCGTTACCCGATGGCCATCGAGCAAGGTGGCGACGGCGGTGTTCACCGAGACGTTGGGCCCGGCAGGAGCCGTTCTTGTCTGCACGATGACCGGATTCGCGTCGTTGGCGTTGCTGGTTTCGACGAGGACGAATTCGCCACATCCTTGCATGTCGTATTTCAGCCCGTCGGCGGTGACGTAGTGTGGGTCTCCCCAGGTGTATCCGCATTCGACCTCTTCGTTGTCTACGATGGTGCCGGTTGCCTGCAGATCGCCTGGTTGTGCATTCGCGCTGACGTTGCTCAGGCTGACCGTGAAGGTCTCACGTCCTTCGATCTGTTGGTCGTCGACGCTGCCGACCGAGATCAGTACCGACGTCTGTCCGGCGGGAATGGTCGCCGTGCCGGTGAGGGGCGTCTGCGGAGCGAGGTCGCTCTGATCGGCCGAACCAACGCCGACAGGTGCGAACTCGATGCTGTAGCTTGCCGTGATCGGGCTGTTCGGGTCCGCGATATCTACCGAAACGAGGAAGGCCAGTGTGTCGCCCTCGGTAGCGGTCGCATCGGCGATCGATAGCGTGGGCAAGGTCGGTATTGTGTCGTTGTC
>LBIU01000587.1 GCA_000987445.1 Candidatus Accumulibacter adiacens
AAAGAGGACCCCAATTTTGGCGACGTCGAGGTCTATTACCAGCAGGCGCTGATCCGCATTGCCGTCGAACGCAACAGTTCCGGGCCGCTGCCGCTGACCCTGAAAGTGAGCTCCCAGGGTTGCGCCGACGCCGGCATCTGCTATCCGCCGCAGAGACAGACGCTGAGCCTTGAATTGCCGGACCCGGCGACGCCGCCGGTCACCCTTGCCGCGACAGCGGACGCCAACTTCAGCAACGACGAATCCGGACGTATCGCCCAGTTGTTCAAGGACGCCAGCTTCTGGTTGCTGGTCGCCAGCTTCTTCGGCTTCGGGCTGCTGCTGTCCCTGACGCCATGCTGTTTCCCGATGATTCCGATCCTCTCGAGCATCATCGTCGGCTCCGGTCGCGACGGTCACGGCGTTTCGCACGCGCGCGGCTTCTCGCTGTCGCTGGCCTACGTCCTGGGCATGGCCATCACCTACGCCGCGGCGGGAGTCGCTGCCGGGCTGACCGGCACGCTGCTCACGGCCGCCCTGCAGAATGCCTGGGTCCTCGGTGGCTTTGCGCTGGTTTTCGTCGCCCTGTCCCTGTCGATGTTCGGTTTCTACGAACTGCAGCTGCCGACTTTCCTGCAAAGCAAGGTCTCGGAGGAAGCCAGCCACCTGCGCGGCGGCTCGCTGCCCGCTGTCGCGGCAATGGGCGTGCTCTCGGCGATCATCGTCGGCCCCTGTGTCGCCGCCCCGCTGGCCGGCGCCCTGCTCTACATCGGGCGCAGCGGCGACGCCGTCCTCGGCGGAGCCGCGCTATTCGCGATGGGACTGGGCATGGGTGCCCCGCTGCTCGCCGTCGGGCTCTCGGCCGGTACCCTGCTGCCACGCTCGGGCCCATGGATGGAAGCGGTCAAGAAGTCCTTTGGCGTGCTCCTGTTGGCCACCGCCTTATGGCTGCTTGCGCCGGTCATCCCGGTCGTCGCGCAAATGGTTGCCTGGGCCTTGCTGCTGATCATCCCGGCGATCTACCTGCACGCGCTCGACCCGCTGCCGCCGCATGCCAAGGGCTGGCAGCGCTTCTGGAAAGGCATCGGGATTTTCATGCTCATCGGCGGCGCGGCGATGCTGCTCGGTGCGCTGGCCGGCTCGCGCGACCCGCTGCAGCCGCTGTCGATACTTCGCAGCAGTGCGACCGAGGCCGACGTCAGGCCACTGCCCTTCACCCGCGTCGGGACCCTCGCCGAACTCGAGAAGCGCATCAAGAGTGCTGGCCAGCCGGTGATGCTCGACTTCTACGCCGACTGGTGCGTGTCGTGCAAGGAAATGGAGCGTTTCACCTTCGCCGATGCCCGCGTGCGCGCCCATCTGGCCGGCTGGACACTGCTGCAAGCCGACGTCACCGCCAACTCGGAAGAAGACAGGGAACTTCTGAAACGCTTCAACCTTTACGGCCCACCCGGGATCATCTTCTTTGACGGCAAGGGCCAGGAGATCGACGGCGTACGCGTCGTCGGCTTCATGAGCGCCGACGAATTCCTCAACTTGCTGGCACAGCTGGGTTAGCCAGCGCTGCAGCGTCACAAAGCCGCCAGACGCCCGCACGCCCCCGGCGCAGGCCGGGCCGGCGACGACCGTCATTTCCCTTTCCAATCCTCCCTTCAAGC
>LBIU01000588.1 GCA_000987445.1 Candidatus Accumulibacter adiacens
TCGAATCCCCCGTCAAGCCGATGACCATGTGCCTCATGCTGACCACTGCCGAACAGGCTTTAAGCGAGGAGTGAGCATCGCAGCGGAGAGTAACGATTTCGCCGAAAATGGCTCTGGCCTTCAAAAAACAACCACGCTATAACAAACAAGACAAAGAAAGAGATGGGGAGCTGTGTTCGAACAAACCTTCAAGAATATCGACGACATCCTGCACAAGGACGCTGGCTGTAACAGTGAGCTGGACTACACCGAGCAGTCATCATGGCTCCTGTTTCTGAAGTACCTCGACGCCCTCGAAGTCGACAAGTCGTCTGAGGCTGAACTTGAAGGAAAACGCTACAGCTTCATCATCGCCGCGCCTTACCGTTGGGAAGCATGGGCTTCGCCCAAGACCGAGGCTGGCAGGCTTGACCACAACGCCGCGATGACGGGCGACGACCTGCGCGACTTCGTAAACGGAACACTGTTCCCCTACCTGGCCGGCTTCAAGCAACGGGCGAGCGGTCCCAACACCATCGAATACAAAATCGGTGAAGTCTTCGGGGAAATCAAGAACAAGATTCAGAGCGGCTACAACCTGCGCGACGTGATCGACCTCGTTGATGAGCTGCGCTTCGGGTCACAGACCGAAAAGCATGAGCTGTCGCACCTGTACGAAGCGAAGATCAAGAACATGGGCAATGCTGGGCGCAACGGCGGTGAGTACTACACGCCGCGCCCGCTGATCCGCGCCATGGTCAAAGTCGTCGACCCGAAGATCGGCGAGCGCATCTACGACGGCGCCTGTGGTTCGGCCGGTTTCCTGTGCGAGGCCTTCGACTATCTGACCGGGCAGCCTGGCTTGACCACTGCTGACGTGAAGACGCTGCAGACGCGCACGTTCTACGGCAAGGAAAAGAAGAGCTTGGCCTACGTCATCGCGATCATGAACATGATCTTGCACGGCATTGAGGCGCCAAACATCATCCACGCTAACACGCTGGCCGACAACATCAGCGACATTCAGGAGCGTGACCGCTACGACGTGATCCTGGCCAACCCGCCTTTCGGCGGCAAGGAACGCAAAGAGGTTCAGCAGAACTTCCCCGTCAAGACTGGCGAGACAGCCTTTCTGTTTTTGCAGCACTTCATCAAGTCACTGAAGGCCGGCGGTCGGGCTGCCATCGTCATTAAGAACACCTTCCTGAGCAACACCGACAACGCCAGCACCAGCATCCGAAAACTGCTTCTGGAAAGCTGCAATCTGCACACGGTGCTTGACATGCCAGGCGGCACCTTTCAAGGCGCCGTCGTCAAGACCGTGGTGCTGTTCTTCGAGAAGGGAGCTCCCACGCGCAAGGTCTGGTTCTACCAACTGAAGCCAGGTCGAAACATGGGCAAGACCAACGCGCTGAACGACGCCGACCTGGCTGAATTCATCACCATGCAAAAGACCCTCGCCGACTCACTGAAGAGCTGGTCGGTGGACGTGGCGGCCATCGACCAGGCGACCTTTGACCTCTCGGTCAAGAACCCGAACGGTGGCGACGAGGTCCCGTTGCGCACGCCTCAGGATATCCTCGATGAGATCGCAGCGCTCGATGCTGAAAGCGCCGAAGTGTTGGCGACTATCCGGGGGTTGGTGGCGTGATGCTGGGCTGGAAAACCAAGCCACTTGGCGATGTGACGCAGTTCATCAACGGCCTGTGGAAAGGCAAAGAGCCCCCTTTTGTCCATGTCGGTGTAATCAGGAATACGAACTTCACCAAGGAGGGCGACCTAGACGACTCCGATATTGCATACCTCGACGTAGAAGCCAAGAAGTTCCAGAAGCGGCGGCTGCAGTTCGGCGACTTGATTCTTGAGAAGTCAGGGGGCGGGCCGAAGCAGCCCGTTGGACGGGTTGTGTTCTTCGACAAGACCGAAGGGGACTTTTCGTTCAGCAACTTCACTGCAGCCATCCGAGTCGCGGACCCAAGCGCGCTAGATGCGAGATTCCTGCACAAGTACCTGCACTGGGTGTACGTATCGGGCCGCACGGAAGTGATGCAGAGTCATTCGACCGGCATCCGCAACCTCAACGGTGATGCGTACAAGGCCATCAAGATCGCGTATCCCTCGTTGATCGAGCAGCGCCACATTGTTGCCATCCTCGACGAAGCCTTCGAGGGCATCGCCACCGCCAAGGCCAACGCCGAGAAGAACCTGCAAAACGCGCGAGAGTTGTTCGAGAGCGCTCTCGATGCGGCGTTGTCGCAGCGCGACAGCGGCTACGTCGAAACGACCCTAGGCGATGAGATTGACCTGCTTGCCGGATACGCCTTTTCCAGCAAGGGATACACCAATGCTGCCGACGGCATACGGCTGCTGCGGGGCGACAACATCATGCAGGGCTACCTTCGTTGGGATGACGCGAAAGCCTGGCCAGCCAATGACGTTGATCCCTACATGCGCTTCGCTCTCCGGGAAGGCGACGTTGTTCTGGCAATGGATCGCCCCTGGGTCAAGGCAGGTTTAAAGCGCGCTCAGATCTTCGTGGATGACCTGCCATGTCTGCAACTGCAGCGAACGGCACGGCTTCGCCCCAAGCAGCGTATGAGCGTGAAGTTCCTATACCACCTCACAGGCAGCAGGTCCTTCAGTGGGCATCTGCTTGGTGTGCAGACCGGTCTCGGCGTACCTCACATCAGCGGAAAGCAGATCGAGAGCTTTTTGTTCATGCTACCGCCCCCAAAAGCGCAGGAGACCATCGCCAGTACGTTGGACGATTTGCAGCAGCATTCCGAGCGTTTGGGGGAGATTCACCAACAGAAGGTCACGGCCCTGGGCGAGCTCAAAAAGTCCCTTCTGCATCAAGCCTTCACCGGCTCCCTGATCGCCAAGTCCACCGACAAGCAGCTTGAGGCTGTCGCATGAACGAAGCCGAAACCCGCGCCGAGCACATCGACCCCGCCCTGAAAGCCGCCGGCTGGGGCGTGGTCGAAGGCAGCCGGGTTCTGCGCGAGCACGGCATCACGCTAGGCCGGCTGCAGGGCAGCGGCGGCATGGGCGCACGGGCCAAGGCCGAGATTGCCGACTACGTTCTCGTTTACCGCAACACCAAGCTGGCCGTCATCGAGGCCAAGGCCTGGGACAAACCCCTCACCGAAGGCGTCAGCCAGGCCAAGAGCTACGCCGCGAAGCTGGCGGTGCGCTACACCTACGCCACCAACGGTCAAGCGATCTACGGCATCGATATGGTTACCAGCGCCGAAGGCGACGTGGCCAGCTACCCAAGCCCCGAAGAACTGTGGAACCTGACCTTTGACGAAGCGAACGCTTGGCGCGACCGTTTTTCCGCCGTGCCGTTCCAGGACAAGGCCGGCACTTGGCAGGGTCGCTACTACCAGGACATCGCGATTGATCGTGTGCTCGAAGCCATTCAGGCCGGAAGCGACCGCATCCTCCTCACGCTGGCCACCGGCACTGGCAAGACATTCATCGCCTTCCAGCTCGCTTGGAAACTTTTCCAAAGCCGTTGGAACCTGCCCGACTGGAAGAGCGGCGCAGAGCCGACCAGGCGTCCTCGTATTTTGTTTCTGGCCGATCGCAACATTCTGGCTGACCAGGCCTATAACGCTTTTTCGGCCTTCCCCGACGATGCCCTCGTGCGCATCGACCCGGCCGATATCCGCAAGAAAGGCAGGGTGCCAAAGAACGGCAGCATCTTCTTTACAATCTTCCAGACTTTCATGAGCGGCCCTGGTGGGGCGCCATACTTTGGCGAATACCCCGCCGACTTCTTTGACTTCATCGTGATTGATGAGTGCCACCGCGGCGGCAACAACGATGAAAGCACCTGGCGCGCCATCCTCAACTACTTCGCGCCGGCAGTTCAGCTTGGCCTGACGGCCACCCCAAAGCGCACATTGAATGCCGACACCTACGCCTACTTCGGCGAGCCGGTGTTTGTGTACTCGCTCAAGGAAGGTATCAACGATGGCTTCCTAACGCCATTCAAGGTCAAGCAGATTGCTACGACGTTGGACGACTACGTCTACACGCCTGATGACCAGGTGGTTGAAGGCGACATCGAAGCCGGCAAGCGTTACGAGGAAAAGGACTTCAACAAGATCATCGAAATCAAGGAACGCGAAGCCTATCGGGTCAAGTTATTGATGGACATGATCGACCAACGTGAGAAGACAATCGTCTTCTGCGCAACCCAGGTGCATGCCCTGGCTGTGCGCGACCTAATCAACCAGGGCAAGCAGACCAGCAGCGACCCGCTCTATTGCGTCCGCGTGACGGCCAACGACGGCGCCATGGGCGACCAGTACCTACGTGACTTCCAGGATAACGAGAAGACAATCCCCACGATCCTGACAACCTCGCAAAAGCTCTCGACCGGCGTGGACGCGCGCAACGTGCGCAACATCGTCCTCATGCGACCCGTCAACTCGATGATCGAGTTCAAGCAGATCATTGGCCGCGGTACGCG
>LBIU01000589.1 GCA_000987445.1 Candidatus Accumulibacter adiacens
CGCAGAAAGCCCTCGACGCGTTCGCTGATGATCGACTCCGCGTCGACCACCGCCGCCTGGCGCGATTCGATACCCGATTCAACGACCTGCGCCAAGTCATCGACGGTGTACAAGAAAACGTCGTCCATCTCACCCACCTCGACCTCGATGTCGCGAGGAACCGCCAGGTCGACCATGAACATCGGGCGATGACGGCGAATCCTGATCGCCCGCTCGACCATGCCCAAGCCAAGGATTGGCAGCGGGCTGGCGGTACAGGAAACGACAATGTCGAACTGCGACAGGCGCTCGCCGAGATCCTCCAGCCTGATCGCTGTCCCGCCCAGACGATTGGCCAGCACCATACCGCGCTCGACCGTCCGGTTGGCAATCACCACCTGCTTCGGACGCTGCGCCGAGAAATGCGTGGCGCACAATTCGATCATCTCACCGGCGCCGATGAAGAGGATCTTCTGATCGGCGATGCGTTCGAAGATCCGCTCGGCCAAGCGCACCGCGGCAGCGGCCATGGAGACCACATTGGCGCCGATCGCTGTCGTCGAGCGCACCTCCTTGGCCACCGCGAAGGAGTGCTGAAAGAGTTTGTGCAGCGTCGTGCCAAGGGTGCCCGCCTCCTCGGCAATACGCACCGCCTCCTTCATCTGGCCGAGGATCTGCGGTTCGCCGAGAACCATCGAGTCCAGCCCACTGGCAACCCGAAAGGCGTGTCGAACGGCGTCGCGCTCTGGATAGCTGTAGAGGTAGGGCGCGATCTCATGGCGCGCCAAGCAGTGATAGTCGGCGAGCCACTGCATCGCCGCCTCGGGCAGGTCGGTCGCAAAATACAGCTCGGTGCGGTTGCAGGTCGACAGGATCGCCGCTTCGTGGAGCGGTTTGCAGTGGGCCAGGTCAGCAAGGGCCCGGGGCAGGCTTTCGGCGTGAAACGCCATCTGCTCGCGAACCGAGAGTGGCGCTGTGTGGTGGTTGATACCAAGGGTGAACAGCGCCATGCTTGGGGACGGTAGGCAATAGGAGTGGCAGGTCAGCAGGCGATTATAGCACCGCCTCCGGACGCCTCCCCGCGCGCGGAGGCGGGCCTAATCGTGCCAACGGTACCGCGCCCGGCGCACACTCGCGGCTCAGGCGATCTCCGCGCGAGGCTTGCCGATGAAGTAGCCCTGAGCGTAATCCACCCCGAAAGCGCGCAGCATGTTGAGGGCGCGTTCGTCCTCCACGAACTCGGCTACCGTCTTCTTGCCAAAGCCGCGCGCGACCTCGGCGAGCGCCCGCACGAACACCTGATCGTCGGGGCTATCGACCAGGGTGCGAACGAACGAGCCATCGATCTTGACATAGTCCACGGGCAACTGCTTGACGTAGTTGAACGAAGAAAAGCCGACGCCAAAGTCGTCGAGCGAAAAGGCGCAACCGAGTTCTCGTACGGCGTTCATGAAGGCGCGTGCCTTGGAGAAATCCGAGACCGCCGCAGTTTCGGTGATTTCAAAGACGACATGGCTTGGCAGCAGGGCGCTACGCGAGAGCTCGGCGCGGATGAAGGCGAGCAAGCGCGGATCATTGATGCTCACGCCAGAGAGGTTGATCGAAAACTTATAGTGCTTTCCAGCGGCAAACAAGGCCAACATCCTGCCAAAAACCTCGTGGATCACATAGCGATCGATTTCGCGTATCAGCCCGCTGTTTTCGGCGACTTCCATGAACGCACCCGGCGCAATCGGCGAGCCGTCGTCTGCACGCATGCGCACCAGTGCTTCGTAGTGACTGACCTGGCGAGCGCGAATATCCAGGATCGGCTGGTAGTGCACGATGAATCCGCTATCGCCCAGTGCGCGATTGATCATCTCCTCCCAGTGCAGGCGGCTCTGCATCTTCTCCTGCACTCCCTCGCCTTCCGAATAGAGGTGCCAGCCGGCGCCGCCCTTCGACTTTGCCTGATACATCGCGATGTCGGCATTGGCGAGAAGCTGCTTGACGCCCATCGTGGCCTCTGAAAAAGCGACGATGCCGATGCTGGCGGAGACCCGATGATTCGCTCCCAGGCCTGGAAACTTGATCTCGGCGAGTCGTTTGTTGATCTTCTCGGCCACCAGAATGGCGCCTTCGCGATCGCATTCGTGCAGCAGGATGCCCAGTTCATCACCGCCCAGGCGGCCAAGAAGATCGCTCGCGCGCGCCACATTGCCGACTTCGTCGGCCACCACCCGCAAGAGCGCATCACCTGCCTGGTGTCCGTTCAGATCGTTCACATACTTGAAGCCATCGAGGTCGAGATAGAGCAACGCGCCGTCGCGCGCCGAACGGCGGGCGCTGGCTAGCGCCTGATCGAGTTGATGCTGGAAATGCTGGCGATTCACCAGGCCGGTGAGCGGATCGTGCTCGGCCAGATAGCTGACA
>LBIU01000590.1 GCA_000987445.1 Candidatus Accumulibacter adiacens
GTGCGCAGGAGCATGATGCGCGTGCCGTTGCCGAAGAAAGGGATCGAGAAATCAACCCTTTCCTGGCGCTCCCAGGTGGGCGTGGTGATGCCGCACTCGATGTCGATCGCTTGACTGGCGACCAGCTGTTCGCGATCGGTGGGGGTCGTCACGTGCAGTCGGGTTGCGATCTCGCGGCCGAACTTTTTCGACAGTCGCTTGCGGATTTCTTCGATCAGGTCTACCGAGAAGCCAACCAATTGGCCCCCGCCCTCGCCTGCCATGGTGGCTCGGTAGCCGAAAGGTACGACGTCGGCACGCGTCCCCGCGTTCAAGGTACCGCTTCTCTCGATGCGCTCGAGAACTGGCTCTGCCCATGCCGAGTGCTGTCCAGCCAGAACCAGGAGGGCTGCTGCAGCGAGGCCTGGCAGGCAGCAGCGAAGAATTGTGAGCGTCTGTTTCAATGTTTTCCCCAGAGTTCGCGGGATGTTCAAGAGGCAGCCGCGTCGATGCGTGCCAGCAGGCGCTTGCGCGTGTGGCCCATGGCCCAGTTCAGCGGCAGACAGAAGAGCAGGAAGTAGCCGATGGCGTAAGTGTAAACCCAGAGCATGGTTTCGTCGCCGCCGACCGCGGCGATGACCACATTGCAGCGCGAGACGATTTCTCCGACGCCGATCACCGAAGCGGTGCTCGAGGCCATGACGATGATCAGCAGGTAGGTCGTCCAGCTGGGGATGAACAGCAGTGCCGCCGCGTGATTGTGGCTTTGCCGGTGCCGCAGGGCGACGAGGAGGTTGTCGGAGACGAAGCCGATGACCGCCACCGAGAGCGCCAGCGAGGCCTTCAGCCAGGCCGGAAAAGCGTAGAGCTGGCCGGCGGCTTCGAATTCCGTCGGAATCAGGAAGGCCAGATAGAACAGGAAGACGAAGGTCGGGATGTTGCGTGTCAGTTCGGTGAGCAGCAGGCTGGCGTGTGCCAGCGGTCCTCGTCCGGCAAGGCGCAGGCGCGCGAGAAGCGCGCCGCAGAGCGTGCCGATGAGCATCGCCACCAGTGAAATCAGGATGTTCCACGCGAAGCCGCCGGCCAGGAAGGGCGTCCACGTCCACAGCATGCTGACGATCTCAGCGCTGGCCATGCCGGAGAACTCGCCGTTCGAGATAGTTGAAGAACTGCACGACGGCCAGGACCAGCAGGAAATAGCTGATCATCAGCACGTTCATCATGACCGCCGCATTGCCGCGCTCAGCGACGATGGCGGTCGCCGCCGAAACCAGCTCCGGGACGGCGATGACGCTGGCCATGCCGGTCGCCTTGACGACATTGATCAGCGAAGCGACCACCGGGGTGTAGGCCAGGCGCAGGGCCGCTGCCAGCGTCCGCCAGCGGAGCCTGAAGCCGGCCTGCTGCTCCCTGAGGACGGCGACGGCGTCGAGCAGCGCCGAGACGATGGCACAGCCGGTATAGACTGAAAGGCAGACGATGGCGATCGCGGCGCCGTCGAAAGTCCAGCCGAAGCGACTGACGATGAAGTGGCCGATGCCGAAGAAAACCAGGTAGATCAGCAGCAGCGGCGGCGTCATGCGACCGAGTGCGGCCGAGAAACGTACCACGCCGCGCAGCAGGGGCAGGCCGGCCTCCGCCGCCAGGGCACCGAGGCAGCCAAGGGCCAGGCTGCCGGCGATGCAGGCCAGCATCAGCTGCAGTGTCATCCAGAGGCCGTTCAGGAAAAGGCGGCGATCGTAGGCGTCGTGGAGGATGCTCACGTCGAAGCCCGACTGTTCCTTGAGCAGCAGGCCGAAGCGCTGGATGCCGTCGACGTCCGCCGAGCTGAGCAGCTGCTGGTTGCGGCATTCGGCCGGCCATTGCCCGGTGCTGGCGTTGCGGGCGCAGAGCGGGCGACCGTCCGGCTGTTGCCGAGTCCAGAGCTCGCGCATGTCGACCAGGAACTGGCTGGGTGCGATGGCCCAGCGCTGCTCGCTGGCGATCAGCCAGCCGCTGCGGTGCCAGTCGGCAACCGTGTCCGAAATGGTGCGTTCGAGCCGCGAGCCGCGTTCGCTGGCGGCCAGGGC
>LBIU01000591.1 GCA_000987445.1 Candidatus Accumulibacter adiacens
GCTTGCAGGTGCCGAGGTCGTTGGTCGCGAAATCGGGGCAGGAGCAGCGGTTGTCGCCGGGCAGCGCGTGGTGGAGTCGAGGAGGGGCAGCCTTGGCGGTGGCGGTCTGCTGCTGATCATGGTGGCTTCGCGCAGCCTGGCAGACCGCCGCAAGGCTGCGGATCAGCGTGCTTTTTTTCCTTGGCAGAGGAAAGTGCCGAGTTCGCGCGGCGTGCTGAACAGTCGCCGGTCAGCGTGCGGGAACTCGCCGTAGCCCCAGCTCACGGCCGCAAAGCGCAGGTCGTTGGCGCGGGCGGCCGCTTCGTCCTCCGGCGTGTCGCCGACATAAATGCACTTCTGCGCGTCCAGCGCCTGCTCGGCGAGGAGTCGGGCGAGCATGCTGCTCTTGTCGGGCAGGCGCGGCGTCTCGCGATCGAGCGCGTACACCTCGGCGAAGTAGGGCTCCCACTGCAGGTACTGGAGAATCAGGCGCGTCGGTGCGATGCGCTTGTTGGTGGCCAGGAAGCAGCGCGTGCCGCTTTCTGCCAGGGCTGCGAGCAGCTCCGGGATGCCGGCGAAGACTTCGCTGGCACGGTAACCACTGCTGTCGTAGTGCGCCTTGAAGTGCTCGGCGAGCGATTCGAGAAGGGCCTCGTCGTCGCTACCGCTGAGCTCGCGCAAGGTCTCGGCGAGCGGCGGGCCGATGCGTACCGCCGAGAGGGCGATCCGCGGCGCGATGCCTTTTTCCGCCAGGGCCTTGCCGAAAGCATCGAGGATGGCGGCGCGTGAGTCGATCAGCGTGCCGTCGAGGTCGAAAATGATGGCCTGGAACATGGTGCGATCCGATGTGGGTGTGCGTGGGTCAAAGAGCGCCTTGAGCGCTCTGCTGGTGCCATAGGGGCGGTCGATGGTGCCGCATTCATGGAATTCTCAGCTGTTGCGACCTTGATGCCATGAAATCTCGGAGTGCAAGTCGGAGATTTCATGGCGTTCATGTCTGGCGAGAGGGGATGGCGTCGCTGCTTGTGGTGCGTTCAGCGCTTGAGCCGGG
>LBIU01000592.1 GCA_000987445.1 Candidatus Accumulibacter adiacens
AACAGCGGCTTGCGCGAGAAGGCCGGGATCACGTGCGAAACGACGCCAAAGGCCGGCAAGGCAATGATGTACACCTCGGGGTGGCCGAAGAACCAGAAAATATGCTGGAAGAGAACCGGATCACCGCCGCCGGCGGCGCTGAAGAAGCTGGTGCCGAAATGGCGGTCGGTGAGCAGCATGGTCACCGCACCGGCCAGGATGGGCATCGAGGCAATCAGCAGGAAGGCCGTGACCAGCCAGGTCCAGCAGAACAGCGGCATCTTCATCAGCGTCATGCCGGGAGTGCGCATGTTGAGGATGGTGGTGACGATGTTGATCGAACCCATGATCGACGACATGCCGAGGATGTGCACCGCGAAAATGGCCATGTCCATGCCCATGCCCATCTGGATCGACAGCGGCGGGTACAGGGTCCAGCCGGTACCGGCGGCGCCGCCGGGAACGAAGATCGAGGCGGTCAGCAGAATCGCGGCCGGCGGCAACAACCAGAAACTCCAGTTGTTCATCCGTGCGAAGGCCATGTCCGATGCCCCGATCATCATCGGGATCATCCAGTTGGCGAAGCCGACGAAGGCCGGCATGATCGCGCCGAAGACCATGATCAACGCATGCAGCGTGAGCATCTGGTTGTAGAACTCCGGCGACACGTACTGCAGGCCCGGCGTAAAGAGCTCGGCGCGGATGATCAGCGACATCGCGCCGCCAACGAGGAACATCACGAAACTGAACCACAGGTACATCGAACCGATGTCTTTGTGGTTGGTCGTGGTCACCCAGCGCTTCCAACCTGTCGGGTGCCCGTGACTATCGTGATCGTGGTGGCCGGCATAACCGGTGTGTGACGTGGCGTGCATAATCAGATTCTCCTGATGGCCTGTGGCGCGATTACTTGCCGCGAAGCGCCTTGACTTCGGCGGGCTGGATGACTTCACCGAGCTTGTTGCTCCATGCGTTGCGCTCGTAGGCGACAACGGCAGCGATATCGGTGTCGCTCAACTGTTCTGCGAAGGCAGCCATGGCGGTGCCGGCCTT
>LBIU01000593.1 GCA_000987445.1 Candidatus Accumulibacter adiacens
GCTTCGGGGAAGGCGAGGTGCTGGGTGCGGCTGTGGACCGCGGCGATCAGCGCCGAGCGCAGCGCGGCCTGCCGGCAGTGGACGCGGGCGAGGAAGGCGTTCCCCGGCCAGGCCCGGAAGTGGGGGTCGTTCTGGCCGCTGCGAAGGTAGCGTTCGGTCGCCGGTTCAGGGGATTCGGGCATGGGCTGTCGTCCCATGGAGGGCGTATTCTCGTCGCAAATGACTATTCCATCACAGATGACGGCCGGGTAGCGGTCGTGTAGGTCGATGATCACGGACACGTGATCGCTTTCGGGTCGCCGCTTGGCCTCGCAATCACTTCAGCCTGCGGCGCTTCGGTGGCATACCCGCCGGTACGGGGCGTTGAGCCAGCTACACCGACCCTGAATGCTCGCCTTGTCCGCAGCACGCTCGAATGCTATCTTGCTGGTACGGTTATTCGGCGTTCTTGCCTCAGGTCACCGATGCGGACGCAGCGAGAAGGGTGCGAATCGCATGACTGTCCGGGGGAAGTCACCAGGCTTGGCGAAGTTGAGCCGTCCGCGGCTCGCTCGCGTTCACCCGCGCGAGCGCTTGTTTCAGCGCCTCGACGAATGCCTCGAACATCCGGCGGTGTGGGTCAGCGGTGTTGCGGGTGCTGGCAAGACGACGCTGGTCGCCAGCTATCTCAGTGCCAGGAAGTTGCCAGCGCTCTGGTACCACGTTGACGGCAGCGATATCGATCCCGCGGCGTGTTGCCATTACCTTCGCCTCGCTGCGACCCGCATGGCGCCGCGGGCCTGCAGTCAACTCCCAGTGCTTCCGCCGACTCTGAACGCTGACGAGGGTTCATTCTTCAGCCGCTTTTTCGCTGCGCTGTACGCCTGCAGCAGAAGTCTGCGCTTTCTCGTCGTCGACAACAGTCACGAAGCGCTCACGTCGCCTGGGTTTCGCAAGCTTTTGCGGGCCGCCATCCGAGAAGCGCCCGAAAACGTCCGAGTGATCATCACCAGCCGTACGCGGCCCAGCGGCGACAGCGCGCGTCTGCGGGCCAACGGTTATCTGGCGGTGCTGGACGCGGAAGAGCTCGCGTTTACCGAGGAGGAGTCGATCGCCGTGCAGCGACTCACCGCCGCCGGAGGCCGAACGCGCAGCATCGATCAGATGCGCCACTTGCACCAGGTAACCGGCGGCTGGCCCGCCGGTGTCAAGCTGCTGCTGCAGTTGGAGGACCCCGCTTCCTTGCCGGCCGCCAACGCGCGGCTCGCCAGGGAAAGCGCGCTTTTCGAGTATCTGGCGAAAGAAATCTTCGACCGCCAGTCAGAAGAAGTCCGTGGCGTCCTCCTCACGCTGGCGTATCTGCCGCGCATCAGCCCGGCGATGGCCTGCGAGCTCGTCGCCAGCCCCGGGGCCGCGCAGATTCTCGCAACGATGCACGCTGACAATATCTTCACGTCGGCGCATGGCGTCGACGGCGAGTTTCATTATCGCTTTCATCCCTTGCTGCGCGAATTTCTGCTGCTGCGCGCCGAGTCTGCCATACCGGGCGAAGAGCGCGAGCGCATCGGGCGCCAGGCCGCCGCCCTATTGGCGCAGAGCGGCGAAATCGACGCCGCGGCGCAGGTGCTCATTTCTGGCCGCCAATGGGATGGGTTGCAGCGTCTGCTCCTCGAACACGCGTCGAGTCTTGTCGACCGCGGCTGGCACCGGACCCTGTCGGTGTGGCTCGATGCCTTTCCCGAAGCGAACGT
>LBIU01000594.1 GCA_000987445.1 Candidatus Accumulibacter adiacens
ACCATCAATTTCAACCCCACCCTCGAATGAACGAAAGACCACAAGACGAAAGATACAAGGGGCAACGGTCATGACTTTCATGATCCGGGGTATCTCGACATGTCATGGCCGTTAGCCAGGAGATTCACCCTGGTCAGGCGAGTCAGACCAGCTTGGCCAGCCACCCGGGCGGCGCGCCGCTCCGTCTGCACGCCGCCCTGCTCTTCCTGACCGCGCTGCTTCTCTTTGCCGCGCTCGACGCCACTGCCAAGCATCTCAGCGCCTTCATTGCCGTGCCACTGCTGGTGTGGGCGCGCTATCTGGTGCACCTGGTGATCATGCTGGTCGCGATTGCGCCGAGCATGGGGCGCCGCCTGATCGTCACCGAGCGGCCGTGGCTGATGAGCTTGCGTGGCTTGACGCTGGTCGCCGTCACGCTGTTCGGCCAACTGGCGCTGAAGACACTGCCGCTGGCCGAAACGACGGCTCTGGTCTTCGTCGCACCCTTGCTGGTGGCGCTGCTCGCCGCGCCGCTGCTTGGCGAGAAGGTGCGCCTGCGGACCTGGCTGGCGACCATCGCCGGCTTCGTTGGCGTGCTGCTCATCGCCCGTCCCGGCGGCAGCCTGTTCGGCCCCGGCGTCGCTTATGCGCTGGGTGCGGCGCTGAGCTATGCAGCCTACCAGATCCTGACCCGCAAGCTCGCCGCCAGCGAGCATCCGATGCGCCTGCTGTTCTATACCGCCTTGCTCGGCACGCTGGCCATGCTGCCCGTGCTGCCGGCGTATTGGGAGGGAATCTGGCCAACGCCGACGCAAAGCCTGCTGATCCTCTCGCTCGGTCTCTACGGCGGCATCGGCCATTTCATGCTGATCCGCGCCTTCCACACGACCTCGGCCTCGCTGCTGGCGCCGCTGCTCTATACGCAGCTGGTCTGGGCGACGCTGCTCGGCTGGTTGGTCTTCGACCACTTTCCGGACGTGCTGACCGTCGTCGGCATGCTGGTCATCGGCGCCTCGGGGCTCAGCCTGGCGATTCGCGGCCGGCGCTGAGTGGTTCTCGGCCCGTCAGCGCGAAAACAAGGTCGCCGCTTCTTCCTGGCCAAGCTCGAAGTAGCGCTTCTGGGCGCTGCTGTCCTTCAACGAAATGGTCATGCTTTCGAGGTCTTTCGGGCGCAGCAGGTGCAGCGGTTTCCTGTAATAGCGCTTGCCGTCGATGTCGACGCTCTGCTTGCCCATCGCCCCGAGCATGTCATTGACCAGCTTCGCCTGCGTGAATACTCGGGCGTTGGGTAGGGAGAGCTGCATGTCGCTGACCAGCAGGTGGGTGTCGATGCTGGTGAACGGCAGGCTGAAAGCGCTCGAGTTGTAGAGCTTGTCGAGTTCGCGGTGATAGTCGTAATCGGT
>LBIU01000595.1 GCA_000987445.1 Candidatus Accumulibacter adiacens
GAACGGATTCGGGTGATCGCCGCCGGCAAGCTGCTGACGCCGGCGCGGGTCGCCTGGGCACTGGCCAGCGGCGCCGACTTCGTCAATACGGCGCGCGGCTTCATGTTTTCGCTCGGCTGCATCCAGGCCCTGCGCTGCCACACCAACACCTGCCCGACCGGCGTGACCACTCACGACCCGCGCCTGCAACGCGGCCTGGTCGTCGAGGACAAGGCGGCACGGGTCGCCTCGTACTGCCGCAACATGAACAGGGAGGTCGGCATGATCGCCCACTCCTGCGGTCTGCGCCATGCGCGCGAACTACGCCGCGAGCACGTGCGCATCGTGCAGGCTTCGGGGCAAAGCGTCGCTCTCGACCTGCTCCGGCCCTATCCTGACGAGCGTTCCTCGCCGGCCTCCGCCAGCCTTAATGCCGCCCCCGCCGTAGCGACTTCCTGAGGCCTCGCCTCAGGCGCGTGCAGCAACGATGCCCAGCAGGGCTTCCCCGTAACGCTCGGCCTTGGCCGCGCCAATGCCCGGCACGGCGAGCAGCGCCGGTAGCGAATCGGGCAGCAGCGCAGCGATTTCACCCAGGGTCCTGTCGTGCAGAATGACATAGGCGGGAACCCCCTGTTCGCGCGCCTGCGCCAGGCGCCACTCGCGCAGGCTGGCCAGCAAGGGCGAATCGCTGGCTCGGGAGACACTGCTCGATGCCGCCGTGCCAATGCCCGCCCTGCTCCTGCTGGCCCGACTTTTCGGCCGCTCGACCTGGCGGCGAAGCTGCAGACGGGTCTCGCCCTTGAGAATCGGTCGCGCGCTGTCCGTGAGCTTGAGCGCACCGTAGGCCGAGGCATCGGCATCGAGCAGGCCAGCGGCAAGCAACTGGCGAAAGACCGAGCGCCAGCCCCGCTCGTCGATATCGGCGCCGACACCGAAGGTCGGCAAACCCTGATGACCGAACTGCTGCACCTTCTCGGTGTTCTTGCCCCGCAGGATGTCGATCAGATGCCCGGCGCCAAAGCGCTGGCCGGTGCGCAAGGCGGCAGACAGCGCCTTCTGCGCAGCCACCGTGCCGTCCCACAGGATCGGCGGCTGCAGGCAGACATCGCAATTGCCGCAGGGCGTCGCCTGCTCGCCGAAATAGTCGAGCAGGATCACCCGCCGGCATCTGGCCGACTCGCAATAGGCGAGCATGCTCTCCAGTTTCTGGCGTTCGACGCGCTTCTGGGCGCTCGGCGACGCCGACTCCTCGATCATCTGCCGATGGATGACGACGTCGTTGAGACCGTAGGTCATCCAGGCTTCCGACGGCTCGCCGTCACGCCCGGCGCGGCCGGTTTCCTGATAGTAGGCTTCGAGGCTCTTGGGCAAATCGAGGTGGGCAACGAAGCGTACGTCGGGCTTGTCGATGCCCATCCCGAAGGCAATGGTGGCCACCATCACCAGCCCGTCTTCGCGCAGGAAGCGCTGCTGGTGGCGCTGCCGGTCAACGCCCGCCAGCCCGGCATGATAGGGCAAGGCGGTCACCCCCTGGGTGTTCAGCCAGGCCGCCGTCTCGTCGACCTTGCGGCGCGACAGGCAGTACACGATTCCCGCCTCGCCCTGATGCGCGCCGAGGAAGGCCAACAGCTGCTGGCGTGGGCTGTCACGCTCGACGATGAGGTAACGGATGTTCGGGCGATCGAAGCTGGCGACGAACACTCTCGCCTCTTCGAGGCCCAGCCGGGTTCTGATTTCCTGCCGGGTCAGCTGGTCGGCAGTCGCCGTCAGGGCGACACGCGGCACCTCGGGAAAACGTTCGTGCAACTGCGAGAGCTGCATGTACTCGGGACGAAAGTCATGCCCCCACTGCGAGACGCAGTGCGCCTCGTCAATGGCGAACAACGCCAGCTGCCGGCGCGCGATCAGCTGCTCGAGGAGGCCGATGAAGCGATCGGTGAGCAGACGTTCGGGCGC
>LBIU01000596.1 GCA_000987445.1 Candidatus Accumulibacter adiacens
TGATCAAGGTCGAGGGCGAAGCTGCGCCGCGTGTCGTGCATTGCGTCCAGCATATCCGTTATCCGGAATCGGTATTGCCGGCGTGGCCCGACGAAGACCATCAAAGTCGTTTGGTGTTCATCGTTCGGGCGCTCGCCCGGGATGTCGTCGAAAAGACGTTTGTCATGTTTTGCGGGGCCGTGGCGGAGCGTGCCGGCGATTGAGCTGTGCACGCCCGCCGCTCATCGCCGGGCGGTGCTGGCGTAGTGACGGGCTGGCTGCGGGGCGCTGTTCCGGAACTGGCCGGCAAGTGCCGCGGATGTCGATCTGCTGCCTCTGGGTTCCTTGCGTCGGGGTTCAAATTGCAGTGGGCTGGACGATGTGTTACAAGGTGATTCGTTAGAAAAATCACCCGCACGCCTTCCCGCCATGGTCTTTTCGTTTTTCAAGAAGCAGCCGCCGGACAAGAAAATGCCTGTCCGGCCAGCAGCCGCGCCTCCGTCAACACGCGATCGGGGCGCTACTTCTGGAGCGGCGTCGTCGACAGAAAAGCCGAAACCGGCCGCTGCGCCGGTGGGCCTCGCACGCTCGGACGTTCCCTTCGCGACCCCCGTGCCCACCAGCGAAGGGCCGCCGCTGGATCTCAGTGAGTTCGTGTTCAGCGAGATTGCGGCCGAGTTTCAGGTCGAAGCAGAAGTCGATCCGCTCGACGCCGAAGCCGAAGAAGCGGCGATGTTCTATGCCAACGGACAGGACGCTGCGGCTCGCTCCCTGTTGGAGAAGTCGACCCGCGAGCGGCGCTCCGGCCCCGCCGAGCGCTTGTGGTTGATGCTCTTCGATCTGCTCCGCTTGAGCGGCCAGAAAGCCGCCTTCGACGCGCTGGGGATCGAGTACGCACGAGCTTTCGAGAAGTCGCCTCCCGCGTGGCGTGACCTGGCGGTCAGCGCACAGGTCCCGGGCAAAGTGGTGGGAACGGCGCTCTTCAAGGGTGACTTGCTCGGCGACAATGACGCCGGCTTTGAGGCGGTTCGCCTGGCACTCAAGAAGAACCCGCATCTTCGCCTCGACTTGTCGAAGCTGCGCAAGCTTGATGCCGGCGGTTGTGAGCGGCTTCTGGCGCTGTTGCAGCAAGCGCGTCGGGGCAGGGGCGAGATCGATCTGCTGGGCCGCGATGACCTCGGCGCCTTGCTCGATGCCCAGATCGCTGCCGGTCGCCCGGAAGACCGGCCGTGCTGGTTGCTGAAGCTCGAGCTCTGCCAGTTGCGCGGGCAACTGGAGGTCTTCGAGGACATGGCGATCAACTATGCGGTGACCTTTGAAATCTCGCCGCCGTCCTGGGAGTTCGATCGGGTGGTGGACGGTGAGGCCGCACCGCTCGAATTGGCGGTGGCCGACCAGCTGCTGACCGAGGCCTACGTCATCAAAGGCGAGATCAAGGGGGCCCGTTTCGGTGATCTGCAAGCGTATGCGGCGGCCAACGATCCCGTCCTGATCGACTGTTCGACGGTGACGCGCATGGACTTCCTCAGCGCCGGGGCCCTGCTCAACGTGCTGACCTCGGTCAAGCGCTCGGGGCGACAGGTCATTGTCCGTCACCCCAATCACCTGCTTGCCGAGTTGTTCCGGGTCGTTGGTTTGCGCGGCGTGGCGGAAATCGAATTAGCCAGGAATTGATGTGCCAGTCGCGTGCGCGACTCACGAATCGCCTGTCTCTCCGCGCGGGAGAAAGACCGCGACCGGGGCGGGGAATCCGGGGAGCCTGCTCCCTGCCCGGCGAACGCTTCTGGCGTGCAAGCCGGAATGTGTGCACTGCAAGTGAGAGGGGACGGTCATGACTTTCATGATCTCGGGTGCCTCGATTGTCATGACCGTTAGTACAAATCACGGGAGTTGTGGATGGATCAATACCACGGGACGACGATTCTGTCGGTTCGCCGCGGCAAGTGTGTGGCCATGGGCGGCGACGGGCAGGTAACGCTCGGCAACCTGGTGATCAAGGCCAGCGCGCGCAAGGTTCGCCGTATTCACCAGGGCCAGATCCTCGCCGGTTTTGCGGGCGGCACGGCGGATGCCTTTACGCTCTTCGAACGCTTTGAAGCAAAGCTCGACAAGCATCAGGGGAATCTCATGCGCTCGGCGGTTGAACTGGCCAAGGACTGGCGCAGCGATCGGGCACTACGGCGGCTCGAGGCGATGCTCGCCGTTGCTGACCGGGAGAATTCGCTGATTATCACCGGCAATGGCGATGTCGTCGAACCGGAATACGGTATCGTGGCCATCGGCTCAGGCGGGGCTTTCGCCCATTCGGCGGCACGGGCACTGGTCGAGAACAGCGAGCTTGATCCGGCCGAGGTGGTCCGCAAGTCGCTACAGATCGCCAGCGAGCTGTGTATTTACACCAATCAGAATTTCACCATCGAGGTGCTGGAATAGACATGTCGGCCATGACTCCGCAGGAAATCGTTCACGAACTCGACAAGCATATCGTTGGTCAGGGCAAGGCCAAGAAGGCGGTGGCCATCGCCTTGCGCAATCGCTGGCGGCGGGCGCAGGTGGCCGAGCCGCTGCGCCAGGAGATTACCCCCAAGAACATCCTGATGATCGGTCCCACCGGCGTCGGCAAGACCGAAATAGCGCGCCGTCTGGCGCGGCTGGCGAATGCGCCGTTCATCAAGATCGAGGCCAGCAAGTTCACCGAGGTCGGTTACGTCGGCCGTGACGTCGAGACGATCATTCGCGACCTCGTCGAGATTGCCATCAAGAGCGTCCGCGAGCAGGCCATGACGGGCGTCCGCGAACGTGCCCAGGATGCTGCCGAAGAGCGCGTCCTCGACGCTCTGCTACCGTCCGCGCGTGCGACCTACTTCAACGACACGCAAGCATCCGAGGAGAGCACCACCCGACAGAAGTTCCGCAAAAAGTTGCGCGAAGGGGAACTCGACGACAAGGAGATTGAAATCGAGGTGGCTGCCCCGTCGATGCAGGCGGAGATTTTTGCGCCGCCGGGAATGGAGGAACTGACCTCGCAAATCCAGGGCATGTTTCAGAACATGGGTGGCGGTCGCAAGAAGTCGCGCAAACTGAAGATCTCGGAGGCGCGCCGGCTGTTGGTCGACGAGGAAGCGGCGAAGCTGGTCAACGACGAGGACGTCAAGCTGACGGCCGTCAGGAACGTTGAGCAGAACGGCATCGTCTTTCTTGATGAGATCGACAAGATCGCCTCACGCAGCGACAC
>LBIU01000597.1 GCA_000987445.1 Candidatus Accumulibacter adiacens
ACGACTTCGAAGCGGGCAGCCAGGGTGCCGCCAGCCGTGACGCGCTCGGGAACGTCGAGAACGGCCACTTGCAGGTCCGGACGCGACCGCAGGCTGACGGTGACCGGCGACTCGTCGGTGCTCACGTTGTTGTCGGCGAGCACGCCATGTTCATAGAGCGAACGGCTGTTGTTGGTCGACACCACCACCTGGTAGGTACCCGTGACACGTTCCGGCAAGCGGAACTGCTCGGTACGCGTGTAATACTTGCCGGCTGCCAGCGGCGCCGAATAATTGAAATAGCCCAGCGTGATTGCCGACGCCGCCGGGTTGCCGACCGGCCGTAACACCAGGAGATCGCTCCAGGTGCCGGCGGCGGCGCCCTGCCCCTGGTTTTCGACGGTCCAGGTGACGTCGATCAGGCCGCCATCGCTTGCCGCAGCTGTTGCCTGGATGTCCACGACCTGCAGGTCGGGCGACGGCGAGAGCCTCACTTGCGTCGCTGCCGATCCCTGATTGTTGTCGGTGTACAGGAACTCGAATGGCACGAAACCGCCGGCAGCACTATGCACGACGGCGTAGAACGTTCCGCTCAAGCCCTCAGGAAGCGTGATCTCGGCGTAGCGCGTATAGCTGCCGTCCCTGGCGAGCACCCCGAGATGACCGAAGGAGCCGTAGTCACGGATGATGTCGCTCCCATCAGGATTGCGCGCCAGCACCAGCCGGTCGTTCCAGTCCGCAGACGAGGTGCTGCTGATGCCCAGGTTGGCGACCGTCCAGCTGACCTGGATCGGCCTGCCGCTGAAGCCGTCTGCCGCCTGCATCGCTGTTACCTGCAGGTCGGCGTAGCCGATCGGCATCACGTCGACCGTGTGCTCCGCACTGGCCCGGTTGTTGGCCTCGGCGGCGTTCTCGAACACCTGCCCGAGCCCATCGGTGCGCACCGAAATCGCGAACCGACCCTGCATCGCCGCCGGCAGGAGGATGCTCTCGGTACGCGTGTAGCTTTGTCCGACCTCAAGCGCACCCTGGTGCGTGAAGCTGGCGACGACCTGTTCGCCAACCAGGATCTGGTCGACCCACTGATCGGTCGCGCCGGGATCGATGCCGACATTGCTTACCGTCCACGTCACGGTAATCGGGGCCGGATCGCCGATCGCAAGTTCGGTGTTGACGCGGACCTCCGAGGTCATCAGATCGGCGAAGGGCGCCATCATCACGACGATTCTCGTGCTGCGCTGGTTGTTGCTCTCGGCCTGGTACTCCTTCACCGCGCCATCGGCATCCGAACGGACGATCAGATAGTACTCGGCCGGACCGAAGAGGTCGGCAGGCAGGGTCAACGCGCTCTGCGCGGTATAGCTGGCACCACTCGCCAGCGGTCCGCTGCGCGCCAGCGTTGCCAGCAGCCGATCAGCGCCATCAAGCGTCGCGTCGGTCGACAGGTACAGGCGATCGACCCAACTACCACGCGCGGCGGCAGATCCTGCATTCATTGCCGTCCAGTTGACGGTGATCGCGTCGCCGGCGGTCGCCAGTTTTGGAGCAACGAGCTTGCTGACGACAAGATCGGGGTGCACGATGCCGACGGTCCCTGCCGACGCCTGAACGTTGTCATCCTCACCGGGCAGGCCTTCGAAGACCTCGTCAGCGGTATCGGTGACGACGACGAAGCGATAGCTGTCATCCACGAGGTCGGGCAGCGTGATGTCGGCATATGAAGAATAGATGTTGTTGATGCCGAGCGCGTTCTCGTGGCGGACAGTGGCCAGCACTGGCCCCTCGACGAGCCCATTGACCGACAGGTAGACACGGTCGCTCCAGCCGCCGCGTGCCGGCATTGCGCCGTCGTTGGTCACCGTCCAGGTCACCCGGGCGAAATCGCCGGAGTAGCCACTGACTGGACCGGCGACACGGGTCACCCGCAGGTTCGGCGTCGGCGGCGTCCTCACCGTCAGCAGCGTGCTCGCCTCGCCAAGATTGTTGTCTTCGAAGCCATCCTCGTAGACGGACGCAGCGGCGTCGGTCGCGACGAACACGTGGAAGCTGCCCTGCAGCCTCTCCGGCAGTGTGAAAGCCCCCGACTCGTTGTAGCTCTCACCGGGAGCAATGTCGCCAACATGCGTGACCCGACCGATTTCCAGGTCCTTGCCGTCAAGCGTCGCATCGGCAGAAAGCACAATCCGCTCGGTCCAGGCCTGCGCATGCGTCGCGTCCTGCCCCTGGTTACGGACGGTCCACGAGACCTGGATGGTGTCGCGCCCAAGCGCGTCGCTGGGCGCACTCACCGAATCGACAACCAGATCGGCATAAGGTGTGAGCAGCGAGACAGCAGCGGCTGCGGAAGCGTTGTTTCCGTCATCGGCGCCACCCTCGCAGACCTGCCCCTGCGCGTCGGTGCGCACGAAAAGGCGGTAATCTCCCGACACCCCGATCGGCAGGGTGAGCGTTTCGCCGCGCGTGTAACTCTCGCCGGCCTGCAGCGATCCAAAGCGCGTGAAACTCCCAACCACCTGATCGTCGCCATCGCCGAGCACCGCGTTGCGCGAGAGAACGACCTGGTCGTTCCAGGTCGCTGCAAGTGAAGGACGCGGCCCGTCATTGGTCACCGTCCAGCTGATCGGCAGCCGCACCGGGAAACCCTGAATCAGCCCCCCAGGCACCGTCACCTGGGGAACCTGCAGGTCGGGGTGACGCATATCGACCCTGGACGCAGCGACCGTGACGTTGTTGTTCTCCGCCACACTGCCCGGCTTGCCTTCAAAGACGGCATTTGCCGCATCGGTCTTGATCACGATGCGGTAGTTGCCATCGTCAACGCGCGGCAGCGTCGGGTTTGCCGTCTGGCTGTAGCTCGCGCCGACCGCAAGCCCGCCGTCGTGCAGCAACTCGCCGAGGAGCGTGGCACCGGTGAGCGTGCCGTCGGTTGAGAGATAGACGCGATCCACCCAGGAACCCTCGGCGTCGCCAAGCCCGTTGTTGGTCGCCGTCCAGGAAATGGCGACGCTGCGGTCGGGCTGACCTTCGGCAGGAACGA
>LBIU01000598.1 GCA_000987445.1 Candidatus Accumulibacter adiacens
GTCAGCTTGGTGATTCCCACGGCACTTGCCGAAGCGACCAGCAGTTTGGACTGCTCGACCAGGCTGTCGATGGTGGCCTGGATACGCAGGCGACCGGGGGCCTCTCGGCCGCCAACCAGCTCGCGGTCGAAGGGCGCCTGAATCGCTTCAGCCGCCTTGACCGATTGCATCACTTGGGCCGTGGTCTTCTCGGCCAGGGCTGGATCCTTGCTCGCGACCAGATCACGCACGCTTGGGCCTTGCAACACGGAACCGTCACGGCGCTGGTATTGACCGAGCCAGACATTCGCGATGCCTTGCGCGTTCGCCACGATGTCGCGGTGGGTGTTGTCCGAGAAGCAGGAGTGCTCGTCTTCCTGGTCTTGCGAATTGAGCGCGACCTCCATACGCTCGCCAGCCAGTTCGCCGCGAGAGAGTGAACCCAGGCCGACGATGATCTTGCGCACCGACTCCTTGCCGCCTGTTGCGAAGATGGCACGATAGTTCTTCCTGCCCGGCGCCCACGCCTGGACCAGAGCGCTCAAGTCGTCGACCAGCAGTGCGCTGACCACGCTGAGGAATTGTCGGCGGCGATCGGCGTTCGCGGTCTTGCCGTCGACGAAGTCCTCGAAGGAGCGATTCCCGGGCCCGCTCTCGCTCTGATCCTGGCCCCAGAGGAGAAACTCGATGGCATGCCAACCCGTGCTGATGTTCTCTTCACCGCCACGTTCGTTGAACTTCTTCAGGTTGCTCTTCGTGATTTTGAACTTGCCATTGTTGATCATCCCGGATGCTGGTTTTCCGGTGACGTAGTCAACGTAGGACTCATCGAGCGGCCAGGCGTTGAGGCGGCCTTCAGGACCGTCGTCGTCGTCGATGGGGCCTGCGTAGAAGCGATACGCTTCGCTCTGGCCATAAAACTCACGTGCGGCCAGCCAGGCCTGCCGGGCACCAGCCAGCGTCTCGTCCGAAGGGCTTGCCAGGAAGTCCGCGATGGCCACTTGCAAGGCGCGTGCGGCCGCCAGGGTGTCCACGTAATTGGCATGAACCAGTTGCGCGTAATGGCCAGCGACTCCGTTCATGGTAACGGCTGAAGCAAGCGTCACGGCGCTGCTGAGCGGTGCAGGCGCAGTGGCGGCCAAGACTGGGCTGATCGTCAGCAGGGTTGAGGTCGCGAATCCCAGAGCCAGGGTAACGTTGCTGTAGCGCATGATATGTGCCTCGAAGAAATGGGGTTGAGTGGCGCCCGGTAGACGGGCTGGTGAGCAGGCTTGGTTGCTGGCGTGTCGACAGAGAAGCGCTTCCCGGCAGGCGTTTGTAAGAGGGGGCAGAGCTTGAGGCTGCTGGTGAGCGATCAAGGGGTTGCGGCGGTGTCGGCGCGGTAATCATCCAGGCGCTGGACCCGCCGCTCCCGTGTCGAGCGCCAACCGCTTGCTCCCCAAGTGATGACAACGAGGAGAATGATAACCGTTCTCATTACGATTGGCAAGCAAGCTGTCCATCTTTCCCTTTATCAGAGCCGTCGGCGTTACGACTTCGACGGGGCAATAAGGCCTCGCTTCGGCGTTTCGTTGGCTCATGTCGACCGCGGGTGTTGCCCGATGCGCTACGCTCCCGCTGCAAACGGCGAGCGGCTTGCCAGCCTTGGCGGCGAGAGCGACGAGAGGGGAGGGCCGAAAGAGGGCCAGGTTGGCGGCTTGGGAAAACAGCGCGCGGCCACCGTTTTCCGGTTTAATGCCGCATGCGCGCCAACATTCTCGCCTTCGCGATGGGGGTCGGGCTTCTCCAGACTCGGGGAAGTCTGCCGCCGTTTGCGTGGGTCGTGGCGACGCTTTTGGGTGCCTCTGCCTGGCTACTCTGGGCGGGCTTGCGTCGGCAGCCGGCGCCGTTTGCCTGGCGGAGTCTTTCGCTGCTCGCCTGCGCTGTGCTGGGCGCGGCCTGGGCAGCACTGCTCGCCGAGCAGCGCTTGCAGGAGCGCTTGCCGGCAGAATGGGAAGGCCGTGACCTGCAGCTGGTCGGGGTGGTCGCCGGCTTGCCGCAGGCCTTCGAGAACGGCGAGCGCTTCGCTTTTTTCGTCGAGTCGGCCGA
>LBIU01000599.1 GCA_000987445.1 Candidatus Accumulibacter adiacens
TCGTTGACGAGTCTGCCGAGACTAACTGGATTTTCAACCGAATGTAAGGCATATTCCGCGAGCCCCCGAGCTTAGGCAAGAACTGCAACCACGGGACAACCACCATGTCACGCTTCCTACCGATTCGTCCGCCGCGGTACCTCCTGGCAAGCTTTCTAACCCTGCTGGCCCTGTTATTTTCCACTGCCGTACAGGCATTGCCGAAGAAACATGAGTGCAGTGCCGAGGGCCAACCGCCGTGCCCGGTGCACTACCGCGGACCGATCTGCGATAAGGGCCTTGGCGAGTTCAAGGGCATCTGCAGACCCTGTGGCGGCGAGGGCGAGAAGGCTTGTCCGAAAATCGAGCGCGGCAAACCTTGCTCGGACGGACGGATGCAAATAGACGGCCGCTGCTACGCTCAATGCGGTGGCCCCAACCAGAAGGCCTGCCGGAAGATCAAGCGCGGTTATCCCTGCCATGGCAGTTACGAGCCCGACGCAAAGAACTATTGTCGCCCGTGCGGCGGCGACGGCCAAAAGGCCTGCCGGGCCTTGAAATCCGGTAAGCAGTGCCAGTCAGGGCTGGGCAAGATCGACGGCAAGTGCTACCTCTGCGGGAGCGAAGGACAGCGCGCCTGCCCTGCACTGAAGGCCGGACGACCGTGCAACGACGGCTTGACCAAGGTCGACGGCAAGTGCTGGAAGTGTGGTCGCGAGAACGAACGTGCCTGTCCGGGCCTGAAGCCGGGCCGGCGATGCGAGCGCGGCCTGGCCAAGTTCGATGGCTGGTGCCGCCCCTGCGGTGGCCCGAACGAGCGTGCCTGTCCAAAGCTGCTGGGTGGCTACCCCTGCAAGGGCCAGTACGCACCCGACCGATACCAGGTCTGCAAACCCTGCGGCGGCCCCGGCGAGAAGGCCTGTCGCGCGATGAAGAAAGGTCGCCAGTGCGACCCGGGCTTCACCGCACGTGGCGGCCACTGCGAGGCCTGCGGAGACCTGGGACAACAGGCGTGCCGGGTGACGGACAAGGGAAGCCCGTGCAAGGACGGCCTGAAGCGCGACCTCGACGGCATTTGCAGGAAAGGCAAAGGCTACCTGGTACGCGAGGCCGGCCTGCGCGAGCTGAAAGGGATCGGCGTCGAGATCCTGTCGGCCGTCAGCGGCGCTGCCGCGCTGAACCGGGACACCGGGCTGAAGACGCGCATCGCCAACCAGGACGACGACGGCGAGCTGCCCGACAACGGCGCCTGCCCCGCCAAGTTCCGTACCATGTCGGTCGGTCTCAGCGGTGAAGTCGGCGTTGGCTTCAACGTCGAGGGTGAAACCGGGCTTGCCTGGCGTTGCGGCAAGGGGGCCCGCGGCGAGGCGCAAAGAGATGACCAGGATGCCAAGAACGCCAAATGGTATACCAGCACCAGCATGAATTTTCGCGCCGGTGGTGGTGTGACAGGCACAGTGACCTTCGGCTGGTGGATGGATGAGGTCAACAGGTTGCGCGGAAAATCGCACGGTTACGTACTCGACCTCGTCGATGCGGTACAGCTGGCCCAGGCACTCAAGGCGAGCGACTTCGCCAAGCTGACCGACAACCTGAAGCAGGTCGAGCCCGACGTCGCGATCGGCCTGTGGTTCGAGCGTCGCGACGAGGATGGCGACGGCGACAAGGTGTTCGAGGAGGTCGGCCGTTTCCTTGGTTTTACGATGAGCTTCGGTGCATCGATGGGTGCCGACATCGCCGGCGGCGGCACCTACGTCAAAGCCAAGACCAACCAGAAGTGCGACACCGAGATGCGCTGTGCCGAGGGCGTTTGGGCCGGTGACATCGGCGGAAAGGCGACGACGCTTTACGTCGACCGTCAGTCCGACAACCAGATCTACGTCAGCATCAACGACGCAGGTGCCGTGCGCTACAAGCGCAAGACCAGGAACGGGCGACGCTACGACAACGATCGCGGCGATATCATTCGCTTTCGGCGCAATCACAACCTGATCAAATACACGGCCGCAGACGGCCGCAAGGGCCGCTTGACCCCGATCACGCCCGGCTCGGTCGAAGGAATCTGGGCGGGCGAGGTCGCCGGCTCACCGCTGGCGGTGGTGGTCGACGCGCCGGAACGCAACCGCCTGTTCGCGAGCATCAACAACGGTGAGCGCAAGGCGTACACCCGCGGCCGCATCGCGCGCCGCACTTACAAGAGCGACGACGGCGACGTGTTGCGCTTCCGCAAGAACTACACCCTGTTGAAGTTCGAGACGGCGGCCGGTGACGAGGGCCAACTGACACCCGGCAAAGAGGCCGACGTGCCGACCGCGCCGGCAGCGATCGACGTCCTTGGCAAGTGGGACTTCTACGTCAAGGGCAGAAGGCTGACCGAGGAATTCATCGAGCAGCGCAGCGGCCACGTGATCGTGCGTCGCACGGGCAGTGACCTGGAGCGCCGCTACGACCGCAGCGGCGAAAACGCGTACAACGCGGAACATGGAGGCACGTTCCGTTTCGTGAGTGCCACGCGCGCCATCTGGGTCAGCCCCGACGGGCAAACGGTCTTTCAGTTGGAAAGGCAATAGTAGGGGCGGGCGCCGCCGTCCTCCCGAGGATTCCGGCAGCGTTGGCCCGTTCTTGACTTCTTTCCGAAGATCAAATCGCGAAGGCAAAAGGCACGGCCTACCCCGCCTCGACCCTTCCTGGCCTCGCAGGTGCCAACCGGTTTGTGACGAAGGCAAGCCGGAAGACTTGGCCGGGGAGTTGGTTCCCAGCGCTCGCAGCCGTGTGCTTGCCCGAAAAGCGCGAAGACCGGGCTGGGAGGACATGCTCGTTCCAGCCCGGTCTTCGCTCCTGGGCGGCCTTTGGCGCAGACGCCTCAGGCCATCGTCCCACAGGCGACCGACGATTTACGCGGTTTTGCGGCGGCGACTGCCCACCAGGCCGACCAGGCCGAGGCCCAGCAGACCCAGCATCGTCGGCTCAGGGATCTGGGCGCCCTCGGCACTGCGAAACGCGACTTCGCCAATCGCGCAGGCCGCGTAAGTGCCGCTGCCGTTCGGGCAACCCGACATGTCGAAGCGAACGTAGCGTGTCGTCGCGCCCAGCGAGAACACCTCCGCCAGGTAGTTGGCCGCGGGGTTAACCGTCGGGTTCAGGCTTGCCAGCGGCGTGTAGGTGGTGTCGTCGAGTGAGGTCCACAGGTCGAGCAGGGAACCGGCACCCGAAGACTCCTCGTTCCACAGTGCCAGGCGGTCGAAGGAGCGAACCGAACCCAGATCGTAGGTCACGCTGGCAGCGACCGAGCCAAAATTGCTGAACCATTCGAAGCCGCCGAAGGTGGTGGTGTGCGTGGTCGTGGCCACGAACGCATCGAAACCCGTCACATCGCTGACGTAGGAGGCAGACAGACCGGACTGGTCGAAGGTGTCAGCGATGGACCCAGAGCCCGGCCCGCCGGAATTGATGGTGGCGCCGGTGGCGCTGAAAATTGCGCCAGGAGCGGCGGTCGCGTTCTGCACGCCACCGACCAGCGCCAGAGCGCCGAGCAAGAGTCCCGCGGTGGAACTCAATTTCTTGTTCTTGTTCATGGTGATCTCCAAAAAATGGTTGGGTATAGTCGATTTTCCAGACTGCGCATTTGCCAGAGAAGGTCAGGGACTGACCTGATCAGGACTCGCAGCCACGGCGCTTCATTGCTTCCAATCAAGGGCCAAGGCACGCGCTTTTGGGGCGTGCCAGCAGGCGAGGTCCGGTCCTTGTTCTTGCCTTGCCCCTGATTGTCGAAGGCGAAGGCGAAAGGGCAGACCTGACCTCGGTGACCGCGCGGTGACCGCGTCGGCCAGCGAAACGCCTGTGACCTTCCAAACAAGTATCTCTTGGCAGCGCGGGCATTCCCAGGAACTAGCGCACACTTGGTGTCACCTGCGGCGCTCGTCCAGAATTCTCCGCGCAGGCTTTTCAAGCTTGAGGCGATGGCCGGGTCCGACGCGCTCAGGGACCGATCGAACGCCAGCGGCAAGCTGGGACGAAAGCGCGACCGCCGTTCGGGTGGCGGCGTTCGCCAGGGGGCCTCGGGGTCCTGGAAATTCGTCGGCCGCGGTTCGCGGCTGGGTCGGTCCGTGGAATTCCGGCGACAGAAAATCGCGGAACTCGACGGCGAGGTGGGCGGTGTGAGGTGAACGAAACAGGGGCCATGCTGGCCCCTGAGTCATCGATCATCGAT
>LBIU01000063.1 GCA_000987445.1 Candidatus Accumulibacter adiacens
GGCGAGTGGACACTCGCTCGCCAGCGGACTCTGCCGCCATTCGCGCGGGGCGATGAAATCGGGCACGGGGTCGACGCCTGCGCTGGCCAGGGTCGCGCTGTAGAACTCGCATTTTCCGGAGGGCGTCGGAAAGCCGCCGTCGGCGAACGGCGCGGCGCCGCGCGGCAGATTCAGGCGGGCGTGCCCTGCCGCCTTGAGCGTTTCCCACGACAGACCCGCCAGGCGCGGGTCGTTCCAGTCGAAGGCCTGGCGGCAGAGATCTTCGTCGGAGTCGCTAAAGCAGGCCTCGCTGAAACCCATCGCGCTGGCCAGGCGGCGGAACAGTTCGGTGTTCGGCACGGCCTCGCCAAGCGGCGCAATCGCCGGCTGATTGACCTGAATGTGCAGGTGTCCGTAGGACTTGTGAATGTCGAGCTGTTCCATGTGGCTGCTCGCCGGCAACAGGATGTCGGCGTAGTCGGCGGTGTCGGTCTGAAAGAGATCATGGACGACGGTGAACAGGTCGTCGCGGGCGAAGCCGCGTACCACCTCGGCCGACTGCGGGGCAATCGCCAGCGGATTGCTGTTGTAGACGAACAGCGCCTTGATCGGCGGCTGCGCGCGCAGCAGATCCTGGCCGATGGTGCTCATGTTGATGGTTCGCGGCGTCGGCCTGGGCATCAGGTCGGGGCGTTCGAGAGCGGCGCTGTCGACCGGGTAGTTGCCGGAGCTGGACAGCAGGATGCCGCCGGCAGGATGTCGCCAGGCGCCGACGAGCGCCGGCAGGCAGGCCAGGGTGCGCAGCGCCATGCCGCCGCCGGCAGTACGGTTGATGCCGTAGTTGGTGCGAATCGCGGCCGGCGCCGTACGGCCGTATTCGCGCGCCAGTTGTTCGACTTCGCTTACGTCGATGCCGCAGATCGCGGCCACCCGTGCCGGTGGATACTGCAGCGCACGTGTCTTGAGGGCGTCGAAGCCGAGCGTGTGGCGGGCGATGTAGTCGTGGTCGAGAAGCTCGTCGC
>LBIU01000600.1 GCA_000987445.1 Candidatus Accumulibacter adiacens
GCTTGGGTGCGACCGCGGCTGACATCGAGCGCTCCTCCTCCCCCTCCTTTTCCTCCGCCAGCGTGCCGAACATCGCATTCAGCGCGGCCATCGCCGCGGCACGAGCCGCCGCCTGCGAGACGAACTGGCCCGGCGGCGCGAACAGCGGGCAGTATTGGAAGGCCGGAACTTCGGCGCTTGCGTCATCGTCGGCAATGAACTCCAGCGGGCCGACCGGGAAAACGACATGACATCGCTCTCCGGACGGACGGTCAGACCACAAATCGCCGCCGCCGGGCAGGATCAAGAGGTTGATGAACCAGGGCGTGATCATTGCGCCCACCCAATCGCCAAGCATGCCGTCGCTACCGCGTTGCGAGCGATCCGTTGACGGTGCCGGGGTATCGCCGTCCGGCCTGCAGGCACTCGCTGCCGCCAGCCAGCGACGGAAACCGATGGCTTCGACGGACAGGGCGAGGTTGACAAAGGGCAGGTCGCGCATGCTGGCCAGCCAGATGCGGCGGTACATGGCTTCGAGGCGCGGCGCCGGATTGTTGGTGATCGGCGTCGCCGGGTGGGGCTGAGGCGCCTGGAAAGCCGCCTTGCGAATGGCCGGTGTCATGGAAGCCTGCTCCGCGTGTTTGTTGGGGTGCGCAGATCGGAAAAATGCTTGCTGGCGTCGTAGTTGCCGGCGATCGAGGCGCCAAGCGCGGCAAGGGCGTCTTCGATCAAGGCCCGCTCGTGCTCGTCAAGGACCTCCTTGGCCAGACCGAGCGAGGCGAGAATCCAGGTTCCCAGCGGTTGCGGGCCGAGCAGCATCATGTTGATCCGCTCGCGTCGCAGCGCGCCTCCCTGTCGCCGCTCGGCGATGGCGAAGTCACCGTTCTCATCTTCCAGAGAGACCAACTGCAGTGGGATCGACAGGCACATCAGGCGGCCTCGGCCGTCAGTTGCCGCGCGCGGATTCCCCGCATTCCCAGCATCGCCAGTTCATCGATCACCATGCGCAGCACGGTCGGGAGGACGTTTTCAACGTCCGGGCTGAGCTCCATGCCCAGCGCCAGCGAGCGTGGCTGGACGCCGAGAATGGCGGTGTACTTCGGTGCCTTGCCGAGCAGCTCCAGGGTCGCCAGCACGTCACAAAGGCCGATCTGGTGCGGCGACAGCTTGGTCTTGAAGAACACCGGCACGGCGTCGCCAACGAGGCGGATTGGCGTGCCGGGTGGCTGACCGCCACGAATGGCATCAATCATGATCAAGGCGTCGAGATCTTCAAGCGCTTCGAGCATTTCCATGCCGCAGGTGCCGCCGTCGATGATTTCGACCGCGGCGGGAAGCGAGTAAGCCAGTGGCAGACGCTCGATGGCGTGCACGCCGAGGCCTTCATCGCTCAGCAGACTGTTGCCGGCACCCAGTACGACGACGCGCATGTTCAGTTCTCCCGGCAGGATCGATGCGCGCTTCGGGTGCAGCGGTCGCTAGCGCCGCGCCGCGCGCAGAGGAGGATGGCCATCACGCCGCCTTGACCTTGACCACCTGCCGTTTCTCGGTATCGACCACATGCACGGCGCAGGCCAGGCAGGGGTCGAAGGAGTGCACGGTGCGCAGCACCTCGAGCGGCTGATCGGGGATGGCCACCGGCGTGCCTGCCAGGCAGGCCTCGTAGGCGCCGGGCGCATCGGCCTCGTTGCGCGGTGCGGCGTTCCAGGTGGTGGGTACGACACACTGGTAGTTCCTGATCTTGCCATCGTCAATCACCACCCAGTGCGAAAGGACGCCGCGTGGCGCTTCGTGGATGCCGACTCCGGCGACTTCATCCTTCGGGAAGGTCGGCTTGGCGAAGGTGCTGAGATCCCCCTTGGCCATGTTGGCCAGCAGCAGATCCCATTGCCGCGCCAGTTCGTCGACCTGCACCGCGCAACCGACGGCGCGCGCCGCATGGCGGCCGATCGTCGAGTGCAGGGCATCGAGACCGACTTTGGTCTTGGCGACCGCGGAGACCAGGTCCAACGCCTGCGTGGCGTAGGTGATGGTCGGCTGGTGTTGGGCGGCGACCATCGCCAGAACGCGGGGCAGCGGCCCGACCTGCATCGGCTGGCCGTAGAAGGTCGGCGATTTCAGCCAGGAGTACTTGCCGTCGTCCTCGAAGTCGGTGTATTGGGGTCTGGTTTCGCCTTTGTAAGGATGCAGCGGGCCCTTGCCACCTTCGTACCAGGAGTGCTTCACCGATTCGGCGACGCCGTCCTTGAAATAGGCGTCGTCGTGGGTCTTGATCTCCTTGAAGCGGCCCAGGTCGCCGGCGGCGATGTGTCCGCCCGGCAGGGCAAACTGGGTGTTCCTGCCGTCGAGCGGGATATCCGGTACCGAAACGTAGTCGACGATGCCACGTCCAATGCTCGTCCACTCGGGGTAGAAGCCACCGATCGCGGCCACGTCGATCAGGTAGACGTTCTTCACGAAGTCACTGAGTTGGTCGATCCAGCCCTTGACCGCCAGCAGGCGTTCGACGGTCAGCACCGACTGCGAATCGATGGACAGCGCGTTGGCCACACCGCCCACAGCGACGTTCTGAATATGCGGCGTCTTGGCGCCGAGGATGCTGACGATCTTGTTGGCGTAGCGCTGCACTTCCAGTGCCTGCAGATAGTGGGCGACGGCCATCAAATTCACTTCCGGCGGCAGCTTCATCGCCGGGTGACCCCAGTAGCCATTGGTGAAGATGCCCAGTTGTCCGGTGCCGACAAAGCCCGCCAGGCGTTCCTTGACGCGGATGAATTCGGCCTTGCTGTTGCCCGGCCAGCTGGACAGGCTTTCGGCCAGAGCCGCCGCCTTGCCGGGATCGGCGTGCAGTGCGCTGGTGACATCGACCCAGTCGAGCGCGGAGAGATGGTAGAAATGCACGATGTGATCGTGCACCGCGTGCGCCAGAATGATCATGTTGCGGATGTACTGGGCATTGACCGGTATTTCCATCTGCAGCGCATTCTCGACGGCGCGCACCGAGGCGATGGCATGGACCGTGGTGCACACGCCGCAGATACGCTGAGTGATGGCCCAGGCGTCACGCGGGTCGCGACCGACGAGGATGGTTTCGACGCCGCGCCACATCTGGCCGGAAGCCCACGCCTTCTTGACCTCGCCGCCGTCGACCTCGACATCAACACGCAGGTGACCTTCGATTCGCGTGACCGGATCAATCGTGACTCGTTGCGACATTTTCTTGTCTCCTGGAAAGGACCTTAGCTTTGTGCAGGCTGTGCGTAGGCTTCTTCACGCGGCAGAACCGGGAAGCGGCGGGTGATGACGATGTAGCCGAGGACTTCGGCGGCGAAAATGCCGATGGTGACCAACAGTTCCGGAACCGACGGGAAATAGGTCCAGCCAGGGCCGGTGTCGAAGGCGATCAGGAAGCCGTTCAGGCGCAGCAGGATGCCGCCGAGCATGACCGCGATGCCGGCCAGAAAGAGGCGCGCCGGATTGCGTCGCGCCTCGACGGTGCGGATCAGCAGGAAGGGGGCGATGAAGCAGGCGTTCTCGATCCAGAAGGTCAGGGCGATGAAGGTGGGCTGGAAGGCCAGCCCCAGCACGCCGCGTGCGATGAGGTCGGCAAAACGGACCAGCAGGTAGAAGCCCATGATGCCAAGCATCACTCTGGCCATCGGATTGAGCATCGAGACCTCGACCTGACGCCGATAAGCCGAGGCCGCGACGCAGGACTCGAAGAGCACCACGCCGTAGCCGAGGATGATCGCCGAGAGCAGGTAGATCAGCGGCTGCATCGGTGTTTGCCAGAGCGGGTTGACCTGGCCACCCATGACCACCAGCATGGTCCCCAGCGACGCCTGGTGCATCATCGGCAGGACGATGCCGAGGGCGATGAAGACGAACAGCAGCTTGCTCAGTTTGCGGCGCGCGTCGTGCAGGCCCAGCTTCTCGAGAAACACCGGCGAGAACTCGATCCACATGACGATGATGTACAGCGTGATGCAGGCGGCGACCTCGAACATCACCGAATTGACGTTGAAGTAGCCGGGCCAGAAGATGTGCCAGAAATTCCACCAGCGACCAAGGTCGAAGGTGATCGCGGCACCGGCCAGGGTGTAGCCGAAGAGGCTGCCGAGCAGTGCCGGGCGTACCAAGGGATGGTACTGCCCCTTGTTGAAGATGTAGACCAGCAAGGCCACCGAGAAGCCGCCGCAGGCCAGCGCCGAGCCGATGAAGACGTCGACCACCACCCAGGCGCCCCAGGAATAGCCGTCGTTGAGGTTGGTGGTGGTGCCGAGACCGAAGATCAGGCGGACCAGAATGATCGTCGCCATGACCGCGATCAGCACGCCGCAGACCAGCGTCGTGGCGTTGAGCAGGCTGCCGCCAACCGGTGCCGGTCGGGCGTGTCGTTGAGTGCTCATGATCGCTCCTCCCCGGGCTTGCTGGTCGCGGCCTGCGCACCCTCATCATCCTCTTCGTGGTGGACGTTGCGTTTGGCGACGTAGGTCATTGCGCCGAGAACGGCAAAGGGCATCAGCAGGCCGCCGTAGAGCGTGTGCTGAATGGTTTCGGAGGTTGCCGCCGACGACCTGGGTGGCAGCTTCGGCATGCCCACTTTTTCGAAGGGCACTGCCGAGAGCTTGAGCACCTGCGTACCGCCATACTCGTGCTCACCATAAACATGCTGCTGATAATTGCCGACGTAGCCTTCGTAGCTTTGATCCGGGCCGCCGTCGATGCTGCCGCGCGGGTAGCGGGTGATGCTGCCGGCCGGGAGCGTCAGGCGGCGCTTGGCTTCGCTCAGCAGATCGCGGGTGCGACCGTGCAGGGTCGCACCGGTCGGGCAGACCTCGGCGCAGGCCGAGTAGTGACCGTCGGCGACGCGATGCCGGCACAGTTCGCACTTGCCGATTTCGCCGGTCGGCGAGTCGTACTGGTACTTGGGAATGCCGAAGGGGCAGGCGACGACACAATAGCGGCAACCGACGCAGGCGTCGGCGTCGTAGGCGACGACCCCGGTGATCGGATCCTTGGTCATCGCCGTCACCGGGCAGGCCGAAACGCACGAGGGGTCGGCGCAGTGCATGCACGAAGTCTTCATGAACGCATAACCGTTGATCTCGGCGTCCTTGGTGGTCATCGTGCCGTG
>LBIU01000601.1 GCA_000987445.1 Candidatus Accumulibacter adiacens
ATGCGGACGCTCTTGCGCGACATCGAGCCGCGCATCCCGGCCGCTCTGGCCGCTTTCAACGAGAAGTTGCGGCAGCGCCTGCTCGATGCCTGCGATACGGTCAGCGACGACCGCCTTCGCCAGGAGGTGGCTGTCTTCGCGGCGCGCATCGATGTCGCCGAGGAGCTGGCGCGGCTGGCGACCCATCTCGATGAGGTCGAGCGTGTTCTCCGGACCGGCGGCGCGAGCGGCAAACGTCTGGATTTCCTGATGCAGGAGTTGACGCGGGAAGCCAATACCTTTGGCTCGAAGTCGCTGGTCGCCGAGCTGTCGCAACTGGCGATCGAGTTCAAGCTGCTCATCGAGCAGATGCGCGAGCAGGTGCAGAATCTGGAGTGATCAGCGAGACTCGGTCGGCGCGCGGGGCGTCGGCAAGAATTTGCCAGCTTCTTCTGGCAGTAAGGTTTTTCTTCAAATAGCTGCCGCGCTGTGATATTTTGGAATTTCCTGTCATGGAGGAGAAGATGATGCGTATAGGATTGAGTCGTCTAACGTTGAGAAGGGCGGCTTCTGCCGCGTGCGTGGCATTGCTGGTGACTTGCGGCACGGTCAGCGCCGTCGAGGGCACGCTGGTCAACGGCACCCACTGGACCAACTCCACGCCGGAGGTCAAGAAGGCCTATCTGATTGGTCTGGCCAACGCCATTCAGGTTGACGTGGCGTACCAGGCCGACAACCCCAAGGCGAGCATGAGCGACTTTTCGCCGAAAGTTACCGAGGGGATGAAGGGCCAAACTCTGGATACGGCGCTTGCTGCCATCGACAAATGGTATGCCGCGCATCCCGATCAGTTGCAGCGCCCGGTGGTCGAGACGATCTGGTTCGAGATGGTCGTGCCCGGACTCAACAAGCGCAAATAACGGAGGCGAAAAAATGAAAAGGACTGGATTGGCTTTGGCGGTCGCTGCCGCATTGACCGTTCTCGGTTGTACCAACATGACGCCACGTGAGCAGGGAACCGTCAGCGGAGCGGCGATCGGCGCGGCTGCAGGGGCGGGAATTGCCGCCATCTCCGGTGGCAACGGCTGGACCGGGGCGGCAATTGGCGGGGTCATTGGCGGAACCGTCGGCAACATCAAGGGCAAGAACCAACAGCAGCAGCGAGGTTACTGAACGGCGACCCGGCCTTGCGTTCCGAGCGGGCCGATCATTGATCGTTGCTAGGATCGTTGGTAGAAAGGCCGCGCAAGCGGCTCTTCTATTTGGTGATCGCCTCGTTGCGCCCTGAGAACTTGTCGCTCAGGCGAAATGCCGCATCGCTGAATTCGCCGCGCGGATTGTCATTGCAGTAGCGGGTGACATGTTTCTCGATGGTTCCACTGGACATCGCCGACACCTGCTGGCTGCGATTCGCGTAGTTGTGGCCGGTGAGCACGCCGCGTACCCAGCCGACATACAGTGCGCGCTCGTCGGCGTCGGCTTTGGATTCCGTCCAGGCGCGGCAGGACATGTCGTCGAGGCCGAGGATCTTGACCGGAATCGTGGCCGCGCCGGCGCCGCTGGCTGCCACGGCGGCCAGCAAGAGGGCGGTGCGCTGCGTGAACTTGCATCGGGACATCGCGTGGTTCCTCGTCAAGTGGATAACTGAAGGCTGCGATTCTCCCCTGTACTGCCCCTCGAGTCCATGCCATCGAAGAAGCAAGCCGCGCAGTGCTGGCGCTCGCGTCGCGGCTGGGCGGGTACAATCGTGTTTTTCGTATGGGCTGGCCAGGAAGACCATGATCGGACATCTCTACATCGTCACGGCGCCTTCCGGCGCTGGCAAGACGACACTGGTGCGGCGTTTGCTCGAGAACGATCCGGGGGTCCGGGTGTCTGTTTCTCATACCACGCGGGCGCCGCGCGCTGGCGAGCGCGATGGTTGCGAGTATCACTTCATCGGCGTCCAGGAATTCCTCGACAAGGTCGGCAGCGGTGGCTTCCTCGAGTGGGCGCAAGTACATGGCAACTACTACGGCACATCGACAAGCGGCATCGAAGCGACCCTGCATGCCGGCCAGGATGTGCTCCTGGAGATTGACTGGCAGGGGGCGCAGCAGGTGCGTCGCGTATTTCCGGAGGCCATTGGCATCTTCATCCTGCCACCGTCCCTGGACGAACTCGAGCGCCGTCTCCGCGCGCGCGCGACCGACAGCGACGAGACGATTGCCCGTCGTGTCGCTGCCGCCCGGGAAGAGATGCGTCATGTCGATGAATTTGACTATGTTATTATCAACGACGATCTGCAGCGTGCGCTGCACGACCTTTTGGCGGTGGTGCAGGTCGCGCGCCTGCGCTGCCCCGTACAGCGTCAGCGCCATTCCATCCTCTTCGCAACAATGCTTTGATTCTCCTGGGAGATTTTGCATGGCACGAGTGACCGTAGACGACTGTCTGCATCGCATTTCAAATCGTTTTCAGATGACCCTGGCGGCGACCTACCGTGCCCGTCAGCTCGCTGCTGGCGCGACACCGCTGGTCGATGGCGGCCGCGACAAGCCAACGGTGATCGCCCTGCGCGAGTTGGCCGCCGGCAAGGTCGGTCTGGAAGTCCTCAACCGCGGTCAAGCCTGACCCACGCGGACTCCTTTTCCGTGTGAAACCGTTGATCCCGTGGCTACCGCGAGTATTCCAGCTATCCCAGCTGAGCTAGCGGTGGCTGACAATCCCTCGGACTTCCTCCCTCCCGAGGACGATCCTGCGTATCGCGTCTTCATCGACAGCCTGAATTACCTGTCAGCGGACGAAATCGATCGCGTTCGCCAGGCCTATCTGTTCGGCGAGAAAGCGCATCGCGGCCAGGTCCGCAAGTCGGGAGAGCCGTATATCACCCACCCGCTGGCGGTCGCCGGCGCCATCGCCGAGTGGAAAATCGACGTCGATGGCGTGGTCGCTGCGCTGCTGCACGACGTGATGGAGGATACGGCAGTCAGCAAGGCCGAGATCGGCGACCGCTTCGGCAAACCGGTCGCCGACCTGGTTGATGGGCTGTCGAAACTCGACAAGATCGAGTTCCAGTCGCAGGAAGACGCGCAGGCCGAAAACTTCCGCAAGATGCTGATGGCCATGGCGCGCGACCTGCGCGTGGTGCTGATCAAGCTGGCGGACCGCCATCATAATCTGCAGACGATGGCTGCGGTACGTGCCGACAAGCGCCGTCGCATCGCCCGCGAGACGCTGGAAATCTATGCGCCGATTGCCGGTCGGCTGGGCCTCAGTACGCTGTTCGGCGAGTTGCAGGATCTGTCGTTCCAGCTGATCTACCCGATGCGCGCGCGCGTCCTTGGGCGCGCGCTGAAAGCGGCGCGCGGCAATCGCCGCGAGTTGCTGTCGCGGATTCTCCAAGGCATCAAGGGCAAGCTCAACGCTGTCGAGATCGAGGCGCAGGTTTTCGGTCGCGAGAAGAGCCTTTATTCGATCTATCGCAAGATGCTCGACAAGCGCCTTTCGTTTTCCCAGGTGCTCGATGTGTACGGATTTCGCGTCGTGGTCAAGGACATCCCGACCACCTATCTCACCCTCGGTGCGCTGCATGCGCTTTACAAGCCGGTGCCGGGAAAGTTCAAGGACTATATCGCCATCCCCAAGCCGAACGGCTATCAGTCGTTGCACACCACTCTGATCGGGCCGCACGGGACGCCATTCGAGGTGCAGATTCGTACGGCGGCGATGGACAAAGTGGCGCAGGAAGGAATTGCCTCGCATTGGTTGTACAAGGACAGCGATTCGCTCGGCGAAGAGCTGCAACAGAAAACGACCAAGTGGTTCCACTCTCTGCTGGAGCTGCAGAGCTCAACCGGTGATTCCTCGGAGTTCCTCGAACATGTCAAGGTCGACCTTTTTCCGCACGAGATCTACGTCTTTACGCCGAAGGGAAAGATCATCGCCTTGCCGCGAGGTGCGACGGCGGTGGACCTGGCCTACGCCGTGCACACCGATATCGGCAATCACAGCGTCATTGCCCGGGTCAACTTCAACCTGGTGCCTCTGGGCACCGAGCTGAGCAGTGGCGATAGTGTCGATATCGTCACTGCTGCCGATGCCCATCCGACGGCCGAGTGGCTGACGCACGTGAAGACCGGTCGGGCACGCAGCAAGATTCGCCACTACCTGAAGACGGC
>LBIU01000602.1 GCA_000987445.1 Candidatus Accumulibacter adiacens
TCGTCGAAGAAGCGCGCCGGCTGCGGTTTGCTGATGTCGAAAAAGCGGAACAGGCAGAAAGCGGTGATCTGCCACACCCAGTTGTCCGGACAGAACAGCAGCACCAGCCAGAAGGGTACGATCTCGTCCCAGACGATGCTGCCGTGATCGATGACGCCCAGGTCGACGCCGGTCTTGTGTACCGCCAGCACGCCGCCGACGAAGCAGACGACAATGAAAAGCAGCAGCTCGAAGTCGCTCATGTAAGGGCGCATCAGCAGGAAGGAAAGGCCGCCGAAGAGCGTTCCAAAAGTCCCCGGCGCACGCGGCGACAAGCCACTGCCAAAGCCACAGGCGACCAGGTGCGCGGGATGCGCCATGAGAAACTGCAGCGAGGGCGAGGTGGACGACCTCGACGGATGGTAGGGATTGGAATCAGGCAAAGTGGTCGAATCCCTGGCCATCGATGGCCAGTTCCTGGCCGTCTTCGTCAAGCAGCGTCAGGCGGGTCGCGGCGGCGGCGACGATCTCTCCGAAGCGCCACAGCGGCAGATCGAGCTCGGCGGCCAGCGCGGCAAGTTGGAGTCGCTTTGCCGGCGCTGCCGAGAAGACCAGTTCGTAATCGTCGCCACCGGCCAGCTGACACTGGCGCGCGAACAGCGGGTCGACGCCGGCCGGCCTCGATGGCAGCTGCGCGACCTGTACTTCGGCAGCCACCGCCGAGCATTCGAGGATGTGCCCGAGGTCGGCGAGCAAGCCATCCGAGACGTCGATCGCCGCATTCGCCAAGCAACGCGAGCGCAACTCGAGACCCAGTTCGACGCGCGGCCGCGGCTGTTGCAAGGCCGCCAGGCAGCGCTTGACGAGCGGTTCCGGAAGCTCCGTGCGGCCCTGCAAATGGGCGAGTCCCATGGCTGCCAGGCCGGGCCACCCGGAAACCCAGAGATCGTCACCGGGCATGGCACGATCGCGACGCAGCGCCTCGCCGGCGGGCAGTTCGCCGAGGACCGTGAAACACAGATTGAGCGGACCGCGGGTCGTATCGCCACCGACCAGATCGACGCCGTAGCGGCTGGCGCAGGCAAAGACGCCTTCGGAAAACGACGCCAGCCAATCTGCACGCGCTTCCGGCAGGCTGCCGGCAAGCAGAGCCCAGCGTGGCTTGGCGCCCATCGCGGCCAGATCCGAGAGGTTCACCGCCAGGGCTTTCCAGCCAAGCTGGCGGGGATCGGTGTCGGATAGAAAATGCTGGCCCTCGACCAGCATGTCGGTGGTGATTGCCAGTTCGCAGCCCGCCAGCGGCGACAGCAGCGCGCAATCGTCACCGGGGCCAAGGACCGCCTGCGGCGTCGGCCTGGAGAAATAGCGGCGGATCAGTTCAAACTCACTGGGCATCTCTGGGTCCTTGCACG
>LBIU01000603.1 GCA_000987445.1 Candidatus Accumulibacter adiacens
CGGTGGCACTTCCAGTAGGGGCTGCCCACCGGCAAGAATGTTGATCATCTGTGCGACGGCCTTGATCTGCTTGCCCTCCCGGGTGTGGTAGCCGGCGTGGGTGTAGTTCTGCCCCCACCAGTCCCAGCAGCCGCGCGGATTGAGCGGGCCCAGGCTGCGCGCCTGAATCTGCGGATAGAGAACGATTAGCGCGTTGGCTTTGGCCCATTCGTTATAGCCGGCAAACTTGGCAAACAGGTTGCCCGTATGGCCGGGCCGATAGTCGGTTGAGCCGCCCTGCTTGCAGCCGTGGAAGGCAATGTGCAGCTTGCACTGCCGGCCGTCCTTGCAGGGCTCGGGAATGAAGAGGTAGCCTTCTCTGGCCATCGAGGCATTCTGTAGCGCGGTATACGGAATATTCGAGAACCTGCTGAAGACCTGGCGTTGGTCGAAAGCCTGCAGCTCGCTCTCCTGCACCGGCTGGCGGCCCTTGTTCAGTGCCTCGGCGCCGTAGATGCGCTCGAGGATCGCGCCAGCGAGATCGACGTCCTTGAGCTCCTTGCACAGCGCCAGCTTGTCGGCTGGCGGACAGGCGGCTACCGCTTTGCCGCTCGCTTTGTCGCCTGTTTCGCCGCTGGCTGTCGGGGCCGGTGGACAGAGGCAGTGGTTCTCTTCCTCGTGCTGTCTGGCCACCGCCTGGCAGTCGTCGATGTAGGCGTTGGTTTCCGCTGGCGGTGGCGGGGCGGGCGGCAGGGCACAGTCGCCGACGACGCCGCCGGCGGGCTTCGCGAAGCTGTCGCGGACCATCGTGTGGCGGGCGGGGAAGCGGTCGCTGAAGTCGATGTGGCCTTGCGGCACGGCGCCCTTGTCGGGATCGGCGTAGAAGCGGAAAACAGTGGCCATTACCCCGTTCGGGACGATGTTGTCGTAGATGCCGCTGAACAGATAGATCCTGTCGTCGCGCAGATGGGCGAGCGGACTGATCCTGCCGGCAGTTTCCTGCTTGCGGGCCTCGGCGAACGAGACGGCGGCCGCACTTTCGATCTCATTGCCGCTTTTTGGCGCCAGGTCGGTGTTGGCGCACAGATGGGAGTCCAGCTTGAAGGCCAGACATTCGAGCATCACGAACTGACTGCAACGCGTGACCGCATCGAGGATGTTGCCGCGCGCACAGTAGTAGGGCCCGCCAGCAACGATGCCGGCACCCATGATGTGCTGCGAGTGCGCAACGTGGAACTGGTGCGCCATGAAGCCGCCCGAGGAAATGCCGGACACGGAAATCTGCGCCGGATCAATCTTGATACCGGCTGCCAGGTCCTCCAGCGCTGGTGCGGCGGCGACCCAGGCGGAAAACGCCAGCGCCCACGGCGCGGCAATGGCCAGCAAGCAGCGTCGAGCGCTGGCCTTCATCTCTTGCCGTGGCATCGTCTTTTCCCCCCTTTTGTGAGTGTTCACCTGCGCGTGCTCGGTGTCCTGCCAGCGGACCAGGGCGCAGGTGAAATGTTGCAGTGCACTATGAAGCATAGGAGGCGTCGGGCCAAAGTCAAGGCGGGAGAGCGCGGCGCGCGAGCGGCACTCGGGCCCGCATGGCGCTGGCTCGGGGGGGCGATTGCCGATTACGCGGAGAGCAGGGCCGAAAGCTCGCGCTGCAGCAGATCCGGGTCGCCCGCGTTCAGTTCGACGAGGCGCCGCAGGTGGGTGACGCTATCGACATCGATGCTCTGGCAGTTGAGGCCTGCCCTGCGACCTTGGCGGTGGGCGACAGTGGTCTGCATGCGAATCTCCGTTCCCGCGTCGTCGAGGTACACGCGAAGCTCGGCGGCTGCGCCAAGTCCAAGCTCGGCCTGCGCTGGCAGCTGGACGAGCGCACCGCGCAGGGAAAGGTCGAGGACGAGAACGTCGCAGGGCCGTTCAGCGAGCAGCAACTGGGCGGCTGAAGCGAAGCAAATACGGGAATAGTGACGTCGCTGCTCGGTCATGGCCGCTCGCTTGCATGGTTTACCTGCCTCGCAGCTTACCCCAAAGAATCTTGTGCAGCTGCACCTGGAAGCGCACCGGCAGGCGGTCGGCGAGCAGCCAGTCGGCGAGTGTTGCCGCTGGCAGGTCGCCGTCCACCGGCGAAAAAAGCAGCGGACAGCGGGCCGCGAGCTGCCGTTCCTCGATCAGCTGGCGCGCCCATTCGTAGTCGGAGCGGTCTTTGAGGACGAATTTCAGCTCGTCCTTGGCGGTCAGCAGGGCCAGATTCTGCCAACGATTGCGCTCGCTCTCACCGGAGCCGGGGGGCTTGATGTCGACGACGCGCGCGACGCGTGCGTCGACCTGGCCAATATCGAGTGCGCCCGAGGTTTCCAGGGAAACGCTGTGGCCGGCGTCACAGAGGGCGCTGAGCAGCGGCAGGCAGGCCGGCTGGGCGAGCGGTTCGCCGCCGGTCACGCAGACCCGGCCGACCTTGTGAGCGGCGACGGTGACTTCGGCGAGGATCTCGGGCAGCGACATGGTCTGGCCACCGGTAAAGGCGTAGGCCGTGTCGCACCACACGCAACGCAGGGGGCAGCCGGTCAGGCGGATAAAGACGGTCGGCAAGCCGACCCGCGAACTCTC
>LBIU01000604.1 GCA_000987445.1 Candidatus Accumulibacter adiacens
GCCTTGGCGGTACGCATTCGCGAAGAATACGACACGATCGAGGAAGACGAAATCCTGCACATCGATGGCGCCCCCGCTGACGACGAGTCGCAACGATGAACTTTGCCGAGCATCTCCCTGCCCTGCAGGTTGCCCTGCCGCTGGCAAGCGCCCCGCTGGCGGTGCTCCTTCGCGACCGCCTGGCCGCCTTTCTGCTGGTGCTGGCGGCGACCTGGGCGGCGTTCGCGATCAGCATCATGTTGTGGCTCCAGGTCGGCGAAAGCGGACCGATTTCCTACGCCATCGGTAGTTGGCCGCCGCCCTGGGGAATCGAGTACCGCGTCGATGCGCTCTCCTCGCTGGTCCTGATGTTGGTTTCGGGTATCGCGGCGGTGGTGCTGCCCTACAGCCGCGCCAGCATCGAACGCGAGATCCGCCTGGATACCCACTACCTGTTCTACGCCATGTTCGCGCTGTGCCTGACCGGCCTGCTCGGCATCACGATCACCGGCGACGCCTTCAACCTCTTCGTGTTCCTGGAGATTTCCTCGCTCTCCTCGTACGTGTTGATCGCCATGGGCAAGGACCGCCGCGCCCTGGTGGCGTCGTACCAGTATCTGATCATGGGCACCATCGGCGCGACCTTCATCGTCATCGGCGTCGGCCTGCTCTATCTCAAGACCGGCACCCTCAACCTGGCGGACATGAGCGTCCGCCTGCAGGCGATGACCAGCCATCGTCCGGTGCTCGCCGCGTTGGCCTTCCTGACCGTCGGCATCTCGCTGAAGCTGGCGCTGTTCCCCCTGCATCAGTGGCTGCCCAATGCCTACGCCTACGCACCGTCGGCGGTATCGGCCTTCCTTGCCGCCACGGCCACCAAGGTGTCGGTGTACGCGCTGCTGCGCTTCTACTTTTCAGTGTTCGGGGAAACCACGATCTTCAAGCAGCTGCCGATGGAGGACCTGATGCTGATACTGGCGCTGGCGGGAATGTTCATCGCCTCGTCGGTGGCCATCTTTCAGGACAACCTGAAGCGCCTCTTCGCCTACTCCAGCGTCGCCCAGATCGGCTACATCGTCCTCGGCATTTCCTTCGATTCGGTGAGCGGATTGACCGCGACCATCGTGCACCTGCTCAACCACGCAGTCACCAAGGGCGCGCTGTTCCTGCTGCTCGGCGCGGTAATGGCACAGATGGGGGGCGTCACCCTGGCCCGCGTACAGGGCATCGGCAAGCTCATGCCGATAACCAGCTTCGCCATCGTGCTGTGCGGACTGAGTCTGATCGGCGTACCCGGCACGGCAGGCTTCGTCAGCAAGTGGTATCTGATCCTCGCGGCAATGGAGAAAGGACAGTGGTGGCTTGTCTTCCTGATCGTCCTCTCGTCGCTGCTGGCAGTGATCTACGTCTGGCGCTTTGTCGAGGCGGCTTACTTCCGGACGCCACGCTCCGACCTTGCCCACGTTCGCGAAGCCCGGCTCGGGCTGGCAATTCCTGCCTGGATTCTGGTGGCAGCGACCCTCTGGTTCGGTATTGACACGTCGATCACGGTCGGCTCCGCCGCCGCTGCCGCCGGCATGTTGCTCGGGGTCAGCCCATGATCGGGTCGGAAACACTGATTGCCGCCGCCCTCCTTGTGCCGGCCATCGGCGGCGCACTGATCGCGCTCTGCGACCGCCAGCCGAATCTGCGCGAGACAGCGACCCTGCTCACGGCGGCGGCGCTGCTTGTCTGCGTCGCTTCACTGCTGCCGACGGTTCTCGCCGGCGGGCGGCCGGGACTGCAGCTCATCGAGGTGCTGCCGGGCCTCGAACTCGCCTTCTCGGTCGAACCTCTGGGGATGCTTTTCTCGCTCGTCGCCTCGGGGCTGTGGATCGTCAACTCGCTCTACTCGATCGGCTACATGCGCGGCAACCAGGAGGCCAAGCAAACGCGCTTCTACGTCTGCTTCGCGCTCTCGATCGCCGCCGCCATAGGGATCGCGTTTTCCGCCAACGTGTTCACCCTGTTCGTCTTCTACGAACTGCTGACCCTGATCACCTACCCGCTGGTCACCCA
>LBIU01000605.1 GCA_000987445.1 Candidatus Accumulibacter adiacens
GTGCCGATGACCGCGAGCACGCAGGCCAGCGCGGCGAGACGCAGGTCGAACCAGCGGAAGCCGGGGAAGGCGCGTTTCCGGGCCGGGGGGGATGGCGGAGCCGGCTGGGTCGCCTGGCTCTGCGGCGCGGCGGGTGCTTGCGCCTGCAGCCATTCCTCGGTGCTCGGCGCAATGGCAGCGCCAAGCGTGGCCTGCGGGCTGTCTCCCCTGGCGATGCCGCTGAGGATTACCTCGCGCCGGGGTGCCTGGGCGGAGTCAATGCGGGCGGCCATCTTCAGGAAGCTGGCTTGCAGACTGGCGGGCGGTTCGAAAGCTGAAGGCATTGCGTCGAGACGGGGGCTTTCCAGCCTTGCCGTTCCGGACGCGGCGGCTTGCCCGGCGGGCGTTTCAGTCCGAATGGCTTCCTGTTGGGCCTGTGCTGCCCGTGCCGCGCGTGCAAAGGCCGCCTCGAACTCGGCTGCCGCGGATGGGGCATAGGCGGGCAGCTCGCACAGCAGGCGCGCCAGGCGGTCTTCGCCCCGCAGGAATTCTTCGAAGGCCTGGTTCGCCTGGCTCATGCCTGCGCCTCCAGTTCGCGGCGCAGGCGGGTGAAGGCGTAGCGCAGGCGGCTCTTGACCGTTTCGAAACCTTCGCCGACGGTGTGCGCGATTTCCTCCAGACTCATTTCGCTGAAAAAGCGTAGCACCACCACTTCGCGCTGGCTGGCGGGCAGGGCGAGCAGGGCCTGGTGCACCCGGTCGAGATTCTGGCGTAGGGCCAGTTCGGCTTCCGGAGCAAGATCCTCCGAGGGCGCTTCGCGGTGGGTGTCGTCGAGTTCAGCGCGCTGGCTTTCGGCCGCAGAGCGGCGCAGGTCGAGGCACAGGTTGCGGGCAATCTGGAACAGGAAGGTCCGGAAGGCCGCGTGCGGCTTGTAATCCGCGCAGCGCGTCATGAGCTTCTCCCAAGTGCGCTGGGTGATGTCTTCGGCCTGGGCGACATTACCCTGGCACTGCCAGGCGATGAAGTTGAACAGCGCCCGGTTGTGACGGCGGAAGAGCTCGGTGGCGGGTTTTTCGACCAGGCCGTTGGCGACCAGCAGCATCAGGTCCTCGTCGGGTAGCGTGGCAAGTTCGGCGGCGGTGTCCATGGCGCGCAGTATAGACTGCGTAGACTGCGCTGCCTTGCCGGAGGCGCCGGCCCCCGTCTCTCGCCTGCCGGAGAGGCGGCGGCGAGGCGCCGGGAACGGACGGGGAATCAGCCCGCGGGCTTGCTTTCCAGGGCAGCCGCCAGATCAACGAGGCGCAGGAATTCGCCCCGGTAGCCGTAGCGGTCGCTGCCGGTATTGGCCAGCGCCAGCTGGCGCACCTCGGCGTAGCTCCAGTTGCCGGTGTATTTGCCGCCGCGCAGAAGCTGACCGTAGGCCGCCACGGCGCTGGCGAAGCGAAATTCGCTGCTGGCTGCGTCGAGCGCCTTGATCGCCTGGCGTTGCAGCGTGAAGTCGATGAGTTGGCTGGTGCTGGCTCCGGGCTGCTTGTAGCGCAGCTTGAGATGGCCGAGTTCAGTGCCCAGCGGGCCTTCGACGCTGGCTTGCGGGGCGTAGCGCAGCGGGTCCACGCTGGCCTTGCCGTCGGCCAGGGTGAGCTCGTAGAGTGCGGTGACGGTGTGGCCGGCGCCAATGTCGCCGGCATCGACCTTGTCGTTGTTGAAGTCCTCGCGCGCCAGCTGGCGGTTCTCGTAGCCGATCAGGCGATACTCCCGGACCACCGCCGGGTTGAACTCGATCTGCACTTTCACGTCGCGGGCGATGGTGGCCAGGGTGGACGTCATCTCATTGACCAGTACCTTGTGGCCTTCCATCAGGCTGTCGATGTAGGAATAGGCGCCGTCGCCGACATCGGCAATCTGCTCCATCATCGCTTCGTTGTAGTTGCCGGTGCCAAAGCCGAGGGTCGACAGCGAAATCCCGGATTTGCGCTTCTCTTCGATCAGGCTTTTCAGTTGCCGCGTGTCGGCGATGCCGACGTTGAAATCGCCATCGGTGGCCAGCAGGATGCGGTTGATGCCGCCCTTGATGAAGCCTTGCTGGGCGGCGGCGTAAGCGAGTTGAAGGCCAGAGGCGCCGGCCGTGCTGCCGCCGGCCTGCAGGGCATCGATCGCGGCGCCGATGCCGGCTTTGTCAGTCCCTGGCGTCGGCGGCAGGATCACCCGTGTTCCCGAGGCGTAGGTCACCAGCGAGATGCGGTCCTCTGCGCGCATCTGGGCGATCAGCAACTTCAGCGCGGACTTGAGCAGAGGAAGCTTGTCGGCGCTGTTCATCGAGCCCGAGACGTCGACCAGAAAAACCACATTCGCGGGCGGCAGATCCTGCTTGGCGACGTCCTGCCCCTTGATGCCGACGCGCAGCAGCACGCGCTCGGCGTTCCACGGGGCGGGGGCCATTTCGCCATGCACGGCAAACGGACGGTCATCGTTCGGCAGCGGGTAGTCATAGGGGAAGTAATTGATCAGCTCCTCGACGCGCACCGCGTCGGCGGGCGGCAATTGGCCGGCATTGAGCAGGCGTCGCACATTGCTGTAGCTGCCGGTATCGACATCGATGCTGAAGGTGGACACCGGCGC
>LBIU01000606.1 GCA_000987445.1 Candidatus Accumulibacter adiacens
TGCAAGCACAGCCACGAATCGGCGGCGATGGCGGTGACCCTGATTCGCAGCGGCGACGCCGAAGCGCTGATGAAGGGCAGCCTGCACACCGACGAGCTGATGGCCGAGGTGATCTCGAGCAGCTCGGGTCTGCGCACCGGCCGGCGCATCAGCCATGCCTTCCTGATGGACGTGCCGACCTATCCGCGGCCGATCATGATCACCGATGCGGCGGTCAATATCCGGCCGACGCTGATGGAAAAGGTCGATATCGTGCAGAATGCCATCGACCTGGCGCACATCATCGGCACGCCCGAACCCAAGGTGGCGATTCTCTCAGCCGTGGAAACGGTCAGCGACAGGATCCAGTCCACCCTCGACGCGGCCGCCCTGTGCAAGATGGCCGACCGCGGCCAGATCAAGGGCGGCCTGGTCGACGGGCCGCTGGCTTTCGACAACGCCGTGTCGCTGGTCGCCGCCAAGACCAAGGGCATCGTCTCGGCGGTCGCCGGTCGCGCCGACATCCTGGTCGTCCCCGACCTCGAATCCGGCAACATGATCGCCAAGCAGCTCGAATACCTGGCCAACGCCTTGAGCGCCGGCATCATTCTCGGCGCGCGCGTGCCCATCGTCCTCACCAGCCGCGCCGACAGCGCCGAAACGCGGCTCGCCTCCTGCGTCATCGCCGCCCTGGTGGCGCACGCCGCGCGCGCCAAGCCGGCGACTGCCTGAGACCGGCTGCGCGCTTGGCCGGGGTGGGCCTCACTCGCCCCGGCCGCCGCAACGCTGGGCAGCCCCGGTTCCGCTGCTTCCCTCCCCTCTCGCGTCAGGTCCTGCGCGTGGGCAACGCCCTTGCGGCCGACCGCGCCCGCGACACCCCTGAAAAAAAATTCTGCCGCCGCCGGCAGCCGCAAGGCCGTGATTTCACGGCCTTTCCCGCGCCTCGGCAAGGCACGGCGTGAAAACTACATTTAGTCAAGTTATTGCCTTTGCACACTACATCCAGTAGCTTTACGCCATTCCGCTCTTGGCGAGAGGCGAGCAGCGGCTCACTTCGACAGCCTCCCCCGCAGGCGCCGCCTGTCGGCAAGACGCTTCGCCAGCAAAACCATCGAACACAGACCACGTCAACACACACCGGAGGAACGACCCATGAGCCAGCTTGAACACCAGCTACCCCTGTCAGCCGTCGACGAGGCACCCGCCGTCACGCCGCTTGCCGAGCAGGAGATCTCCGTCGAGGTGCTGGTGGAAAAGTACGCCAAGGGCAAGGAAACCTCGGTTCATGACGTGCGTCGCCGCGTCGCCCGTGCGCTCGCCGCCAACGAGGACGAAAAACAGCGCGCGCACTGGGAGGAGCGCTTTCTGTGGGCACAGGAAACCGGCTTCGTCCCGGCCGGGCGCATCAACTCGGCCGCCGGCACGACGCTCGCGGC
>LBIU01000607.1 GCA_000987445.1 Candidatus Accumulibacter adiacens
CTGCACCCGTTCACCAATCCACGGATAGGTCAGCAGATTTTCAAGCGACACCAGGATCCCCGCCTGCTCGCAGGCCCGATCCTGCAAGGCGGGCGATTTGGACGGCAATTCCGCCTGCACGCGCGTACGCGCCCGTTCCGCGATACTGACCCACTTGCCGATGAACTCGGTCTCCGACCCCAAGCCCTGCATCAAGGCGTGGATGCCGCCACACTTGGCATGACCGAGGACGATGATGTGCTCCACCTGGAGTGACAGAACCGCGAACTCGAGCGCCGCTGGCACGCTCGCGAAGTCGCCGCCAGGATGGTAAGGCGGCACCAGATTGGCAACGTTGCGCACCACGAAAACGTCGCCGGGTTCGGCGCCGGTCAACAAGGCCGGGTCCACCCGCGAGTCGGCGCAGGCGACGATCAGCGTCTTGGGGCTCTGACCATGGGTGAGCTTGTCGAACAGCTCGCGCTCCTCTCCGAAGTATTTCTCCTGAAATCTTTCGAAACCGGCGATGAATCTAGCAATGTCCTTCATTGGGCTTTCCTGGCGGCGGGTGCTGGTGCAACGGGTGGAGTGAATGCCGGGCAGCTAGCGCTGGTGTGCTCGGCGGGATGCGAAACGGGCGCAGTCTACGCGTCCGCCAACACCAGGAAAATTCGATTATTCTTGGTGCAATGTTCGGTATCCGCGAAGAACCGCCCGGCCGGTTCGCAACGACAGACAGCGGCCCATTTCGCGACCTTGGCGAAATCCAGCGGCAGCCACACCACTATTGCGCCGCCGTCGCCGGCTGCGCGCCGGAACCCTTGCGCACCGCCTGCCGGCACCGGGCGTGCGCTTACCAGCCCCCGAGAATCGCCTTCTCGGCCCAGAACAGACCGGTAATCGTCTTGGCGTCGGTGATTTCGCCGCTCTTCACTGCCGCCAGGGCGTCTTGCAGAGAAAGGCTGAGGACATCCATGAACTCACCACTGTCCAGGTTCTGCTCGGCTTCGCGGCGCAGGCCTCGTGCCAGGTAGATCTCGATGCGTTCGTCCGAATAGCCCACGCAGGGATGCATTACGCCGAGATACCGCCAATCCGTCGCGCTATAGCCGGTTTCCTCGAGCAGTTCCCGCGTGCCCGTGGCGAGGATGGCTTCACCGGCATCGATCTTTCCGGCCGGCAACTCGAGGATCGAGCGCCCGAGGGGATAGCGGTGCTGGCGAACGAGAAGCAGCTGGCCATCGTCCAGCTGCGCAATGACCACCACCGCTCCTTGGTGGCGTACGTACTCGCGGTGACATTCTTGCCCGTCCGGCAGGCGCACTCGGTCCAGGCGGACATCGAGCAGGCGGCCGCGAAAGACCTGGGTGCTGTCGATTTTCTCCTCGCGCAGGTGCGGGTAATCATTTTTCATTTTTGGATCCCCAATGAAAACGCCCCGGCTGGCGGGGCGTTGCGGTCGACACAGCGGCTGCTCAGAGCGAACGCAGAAGCGCGAACGCACAAACGGACATCAGCGCTTGCGGGAATATTCCCAGCAAGGCGACCGCCAGGCCGTTCGCCGACATCAGGATCTTCATGTCCAGCGGCGCGTGGATCGGC
>LBIU01000608.1 GCA_000987445.1 Candidatus Accumulibacter adiacens
CGCCTTGGCCGGCAGGGCTTCGACGCCGATGCCGAGCGCCTCGGCGAACTCAACCGCGAACTGCGCAAGCGTGCCATCCGTGTCGAGCGCTTCGTGCGCGTCGCCTGCCCGGCGCGTGGCACGACCCTGGCTTCTGGCCGCCTCGACCGCTGGGCCAGCGTCATGCTCAACCTTCTGGGCAAGGGCTTCGATGCCTCGGGCGCGATCATTCCCGGCATGTTGCCGGTCGCCAAGGGCTACGGGCTGCTCAAGCATTTTCTGCTGGCCGTGGTCCGTGCACGTTGCGACGCGCGCATCCTTCCCGGCGTCGAGGCGATGATGCCCGACTCGCCGCTGGTCGGCCTGCTCAATGCCCCGGACGTGAGCATCGACGCACCACTGCATGTGCTGGCCGGCGACTACCAGGGCGACGGGCTGCTGCCCTGGCTTGGCGACCGCCTGTCGGAAGTGTTCTACGGTGGTCAGACCGATCTGGTGGTGAATACGCCGTCGATGAGCGGTGGCGCCGCCCGGGTGCCGGCGATTCTTCAGAAAGCCCTGAGCGGCCCGCAGGTGACGCACTTCAGCTACTTCTCCGGCGACGAGAGTGCGCGCGCGCTGCTGGCGGCGTTGCAGGGCGACGATCGCGCCTTCCAAGCGCTGGCTGGCCCGTCCCGCGTCAACATCGGCCGCGGCGGGATAAAGCCCAAGCGCAAGGACGACGCGCCGATCGTCTTCCTGTTGCCCGGCATCATGGGCAGCCACATCCAGGTCGGTCGCAACCGTATCTGGTTCGATCCGTTCAGCATGTGGACGGGCGGCATGGCCAAGGTGAAAGTCGGTGCCCGGGGTGTCAGCGCCGACGGCTGGATGGACCGCAACTACGAGAGCCTGGCGCGCTACCTGGCCGATAGCCACGAAGTGCGGCCTTTCGCCTACGACTGGCGCCTGTCGATCGCCGCTGCCGCCGAGCGCTTCGGCAAGGAACTCGATCAGGCCATGCGCGATGCCCAGGCGCGTGGTCAGGCGCTGCGCATCGTCGCCCACTCGATGGGCGGCCTGGTTGCGCGCCTGGCGCTGCACACGCGCTGGCAAGTGTTCAAGTCCATCCCCGGGAGCCGCCTGCTGCAACTGGGGACACCCAACGCGGGTTCGCACTCGATCGCTGCCGTGTTGATGGCGCGTGACGATTTCATTCAGACCATCGAGCGCTGGTTCGACTGGAAGCACGACATGCGCGAGTTCCTGGAGATCGTCTGCGAGTTCCCGGGGGTGCTGGAACTGCTCCCCTGGCCGGGCGACAACGGCCTGGCCGTCGATGGCGTCGACTACTTCGACGGCGCCGTCTGGCAGAACTGGTACGAACAGGACCAGGATGAGAAGAAGGCGTCGTCCTGGCTGCCGCCCGGCAAGGACGCGCTGAACGAGGCACGCGCGGTGGTCGCCTCGCTGCAGGCAGCCCGCATCGATCCGCAATGCAGCCTCTACGTCGCCGGCCGCGCCTCGACACCGAGCGCCGTACGCGTCGTGAACGGCCGGGTGGAGATCGGCAGCATTCCGGAGGGTGACGGCCGGGTGACCTGGGGATCGGGCATTCCGCCAGATGTGCCGGTCTGGTACACCGACGCTGCGCACGGCGATCTGGCCAACCACGAGCCGGCCTTCGCGGCCTATCGCGAACTGATCGAGAGCGGTGAGACCCGCCAGCACGCCTTGACGCGCATCCCTCGTGGCGGTGCGCGTGCGGCGCGCAGCGAGAGCAAGCCGGTGTTCCGGCCGCGCAGCCTGGCCGGGCATGCGCTGTACCCGAGCAGCGAGGAAGTCCTCGCCGCGGCCACTGGCGGCGCGCGCCCCGGCCAGCGGGCGGTGGCCGGAAAGGAAGCACCCACCGGCGTCGAAGTCGTCAATGGCAGCCTGGCCAGCGCCGATTCGGCGGTGCTTATTGGCGCCTACGCCAATGACAGCCTGCGCGGCAGCGCCGCTTTTCTCGACGGCCATCTCGGTGGTCAGTTGGCGCGCACCTACGAGCTCGGACGCTACCCGGCGCAGACGCACGAGGCGATGGTCTTTCTCAACCCGAAGCGTGGCGCAAAGCCGGGCGGGGCCGTGGTCATCGGCCTCGGGCCGGTCGGCGAGTTGCTGCCCGGCCGGCTCACCCAGGCGCTGACCAACGGCTTGCTCGAATTCGTGCGCAGTCGTGAGCAATGCCCGTCTGCGGACGCTGACCAATCGCCACGGCTATCGATATCTGCCCTCCTGGTGGGCACCGGCTTTACCGGTCTGACCGTCGAAGTGGGCGTGCGCTGCCTGCTCACCGCCGTCCTGCGCAGCAACGAGGCGCTGGCTGGCTCCGGGACCGAGACGCGAATCGGCAAGCTGACCGTGTACGAGGAACTCCAGGACCGCGCCATCGCCGCGGTGCAGGCACTGCGCGACATCGTCCGCGATGCGCCGTTTGCCGACGGCATCGCCTTCGACGGCCGTCTGCGTACCGGCGCCGGCGGTTATCGCGGGCGCTCCGTCGCCAGCGGTGGCCAGCCGGGGAGCTATCGGGTGACCATTGTCGAAGAAGACAAGGGCGGGCTGCGCTTCACGCTGATCACCGACCGGGCGCGCAACGAAGTCGCCGCCGAGCCGGATCAGCGACAGGCGGTGGACGGCCTGATCGCGTCGATCACCAACGCCACCGAGGACCAGCCCGGCCTGTCGCGTGCCATTTTCGAACTCATGGTGCCGAACGGCATGAAGGAGGCGGTCGCCGAGGTGCGTACGCTGATGATGTCTGTCGATGCCGCTGCCGCCAGCTATCCCTGGGAGCTGATGCGCGATGGTGACCTGATCGATCCCCTGTGCACCCGGATCGAGCTGGTCCGCCAACTGGCTTCGAGCAAGGGTCGGGGCAGGGTGCCGACGGTCAGCGGGAAGAAGGTGTTCATCGTCGGCGACACGCGCTCCGGGATGATCGAATTGCCCGGCGCCGAGGCCGAAGCCAGGGTCGTTGCCGCCGCTTTCTCAGGCAAGGACTACCAGGTCACGGCTCTCTATCGCGCCAATGCCCAGCAGGTCTTCGAGGCCCTGTTCTGCGGCGGCT
>LBIU01000009.1 GCA_000987445.1 Candidatus Accumulibacter adiacens
CGAGGGCGACGCGCAGGCTTTTTCTTCCATAAGGCTGCGCCCCACCCAATCCTTATGTAATAAGGATTGGGTGGGTGCAATCGCAGGCACCCTCAGCCTCCCCTTGCGACCGCGAGGCATCTTTTTCGATCACATTTTGAAGCCGACGCTGCCCACCCGCAGTTCGCATGCGCTCCGGTACTCTGGCGGTTCACGGATCGTGGTCGGAAGCGCTGCAACTTCGTCTCGTGTCACTGCCGGTCTCCTGCACTACCACTACCGGATTTCGCAGCCTCATCCGGGACGTAGTGATCAACGGCACACAGGGCATCCGCCAGCCGCAGTTCGTCGGTGGAACGCTGCTGGCCTTGCGCCAAGGTGTCAGCGTCATCAATGCGAACAACGCGAGGTGGTTGTCGCCGCAACTGCAAAGGTCGGAGAATGATTCCTGGATTGCGAGAATCGGCACAGACCCACCGCACCTTCTACTTGATCCGGGATCTTGACGCCGTGGCCAGATCAACGACGCAAGAAGCGCAGCGTTTGCGGAAAGCCTCGATCACCTGGCTTGGCATTGCCCTCTGCCGGTGTCGTTATAGGACGAAAGCCGGCCGCTCGGCTCCGCCATCTCGCAGACCTCTCCACCCGAGTCACTCTGCTCGGCAAGGTACAGACGCAGCCTCGGCCTACGGCGTTCCCCCTTGAGGGACAACTCATTGGCGCATCTTTTCTTGTGGGTTGTTTTGTGGGCCTGATTGCTTAAAAATATTTATTATTTATATTTTTCATACACTTAAGAAAACATACCGGCGGAAGCGGTGAGATTCGAACTCACGGACGGTTGCCCGTCGCTAGTTTTCAAGACTAGTGCAATCGACCACTCTGCCACGCTTCCAGGGTCACTGGCCGCAGTTCGATCCTGTCGCTACGGCGGGGCGAATGATAGCACGGCGCCGCTGCCCGCAAGCGGCAGCCGCTTGCGCCGTGCGCACCGACGGCACGTGACGATCCGCCGATAGTGATTGAAACTTTTCGCTGTTTTGGCTAGTCTCAGCGGCGCATACGCTATTCGCTATCCCATCAACAGGAGGAAATCCATGCAACCCCAGTTTCAGATGACAGGCCAGGCCACTCGCGAGGTGTCGGTGCAGCAGAACCGGGTTCTGCGCAATACCTTCATGCTGCTCGCGGTGAGCATGGTGCCAACGGTCCTCGGTGCCTTGGCCGGCATACAGATGCAGTTCACCTTCATGTCTGGCAGCCCGATGATGGCCTTCGTGCTCTTCCTCGGTATTGCCTTCGGCTTCATGTGGGGCATCGAGCGCACCAAGAACAGCGGCATGGGAGTCGTGTTGCTGCTCGGCTTTACCTTCTTCATGGGGCTGATGCTGTCGCGCATCCTGCAGGTGGCGCTCGGCTTCAGCAATGGCGGTCCGCTGATCGCCATGGCCGCAGGCGGTACCGGCGCAATCTTCTTCTCGCTGGCGGCAGTCGCCACGATCACCAAGAAGGATTTCAGCTTCATGGGCCGGTTTCTGTTCATCGGCATGATCGTCGTGCTGCTGGCGATAGTCGCCAACATCTTCCTCGAGATCCCGGCCTTGTCGCTGACCATCTCGGCGGTTGCGGTGCTGGTCTTCTCGGCCTACATCCTCTACGACATCAGCCGCATCGTGAATGGCGGCGAGACCAACTACATCTCGGCGACGCTGTCGGTGTATCTGAGCATCTACAACGTCTTCGTCAGCCTGCTGAACCTGCTGCTCATGTTGAGCGGTGAACGCGACTGACCAGTGACGGTCACTCGACAGGAAGGGGCGGCCACGGCCGCCCCTTTTCGTTGACACGCTCCTGGCAGTCGTCAGGCGAGCAGCAGGCCAACGGCGACCTTGCGACCCTCGCCCATCAAGACGTTGTAGGTGCGGCAAGCGGCCGGCAAATCCATCACTTCCAGGCCCTTCTGCGCGCGCGCCATCGGGCGCATCAGCTCGGGAGCCGGAAAGCGCAACCGACTGCCGGTGCCGAGCAGGATGATTTCGGCGTCGAGCGAAGCCAGCCATTCGAAATCCTCGACACGCAGGGTCTCGAAAGTGGCCTGCGTCCACTCGGGAATCAGGCGCTCGGGCAGCGCCGCCAGATTGCAACTGTGGCGGATGCCGTTCACGCTGACGTAGCCCTCGCCGTAGGCGGTGAAGGTGTTCAGTCCATCGGGTCTGTCGAGCTGTAGTTTCATGAAAATTGCGGCGCACAAAACCTTAAAGTACGATTATAGCTTTTTTGCCGATCGCCTCCAGGGAGGGACCGCGTGCAAGCGCGACCCGCCCTGCTCGCCGATCGACGCCTCATCCACAGCACTGCCCCTACTCGAGCCCGGATCATGAGAGAGTTTCCCCGCATCCAACGTTTGCCGCCCTACGTCTTCAGCATCACCGCCCAGCTGAAGATGGCCGCTCGCCGACGCGGTGAAGACATCATCGACATGAGCATGGGGAACCCGGACGGGCCGACGCCGCAGCACATCACCGACAAGCTGGTCGAAGCCGCGCTGCGCGAGAACACGCACGGCTACTCGGTCTCGCAGGGCATTCCGCGCCTGCGCAAGGCGATCTGCGACTGGTACCAACGGCGCTACGAGGTCAGTCTGGATCCGGAAACGGAAGCGGTGGTGACCATCGGCTCCAAGGAGGGCATCGCGCATCTGATGCTGGCCACCGTGGACCGCGGTGATACCGTCCTGGTCCCCAATCCCTCGTACCCGATTCACATCTATGGGGCGATCATCGCCGGTGCCGACATCCGCTCGGTGCCAATGACGCCGGACGTCGATTTTTTCGAGGAGCTGCAGCGCGCAGTCATCGAGACGACGCCGAAACCGAAAATGATGATTCTCGGTTTCCCGAGCAATCCGACCGCCCGCTGCGTAGACCTCGAATTCTTCGAGCGCGTCGTCGCCCTGGCCAGGGAGCACGACATTCTGGTGGTGCATGACCTGGCCTACGCCGATATCGTCTTCGACGGCTATCAGGCGCCGTCGATCCTGCAGGTCCCCGGCGCGCGCGAAGTGGCAGTCGAGTTCTTCACCATGTCCAAGAGCTACAACATGGCCGGCTGGCGGGTCGGCTACATGGTCGGCAACGAAGCGCTGTGCCGGGCACTGGTGCGCATCAAGAGCTATCACGACTACGGGACTTTCACGCCCATCCAGGTGGCCTCGGTGATCGCCCTCGAAGGCTCGCAGCAATGCGTCGAAGACGTGCGCCAGACCTATCAGCGGCGCCGCAACGTACTCGCCAAGGGGCTGCACGAAGCCGGCTGGATGGTCGAGATCCCGAAGGCGTCGATGTACATCTGGGCCCGCATCCCCGAGTTCTATCGCCATCTGGGGTCGATGGAATTCGCCAAGAAAATGCTCATCGA
>LBIU01000609.1 GCA_000987445.1 Candidatus Accumulibacter adiacens
ACCCCCAACGACTACGCGGCCTACAATGGCATCGACGTCCCGGTGAAGGATCAGTTGGCGCTCTTCTACGACAAGTGGGGCGGTCCCGAGACGGCTCCGCACATGGCAGTGGCCTGGACCTGGGCCTTCGACACCCCTTACAAGTGGACCAAGCAGGTTGCGTCGTACCTCGGCGGCAATCGCAGCGGCGCGGTGATCTCCTGGCCCGCCCGCATCAAGGACATGGGCGGCATCCGCAATCAGTTCCACCACGTGATCGACGTCGTGCCGACGATCCTCGAGGCCACCGGCATCCCTGCGCCCGAGTACGTGGATGGCATCAAGCAGCACCCGATCGAGGGCGTGAGCATGGTGTACACCTTCGACCAGAAGAACGCCGACGCGCCGACAACGCACAAGACGCAGTACTTCGAGATGATCGGCCAGCGCGCGATCTATCACGACGGCTGGTACGCCAACACCAAGGTGGTGGTCGCACCATGGGATAACAACCCGGGCATCAAGGTGCCGGACGTGCTCGACTACGAGTGGGAACTCTACGACCTCACGACGGACTGGACACAGTTCGAAGACGTCTCGAAAAAGAACCCCGCGAAGCTCAAGGAGCTGCAGGCGGTCTTTGTAGAGGAAGCGAAGAAATACAACGTGTTCCCGCTCGACAACGAAGGATTCCAGCGCTTTTTGCGGCCGCGACCGAGCGGCTCGCCCGGCATCACCGAGTTCAGCTATGTTGCGCCGATCTCGATCGCGCTCGGCGCGATGCCGCCCTACCTCGCCCGCGACTTCACCGTCACTGCCGACATCGACATCCCACAAGGTGGGGCCGAGGGCATGCTGATCACCGAGGGCGGCCGTTTCAATGGCTGGGGGTTTTACCTGTTGAACGGCAAACCGGTGTTCACCTACAACCTGGTCGACCTGCACCGCTTCCGATGGGAGGGCGCACAGGCGATTCCCTCCGGCCGACACACCGTGGTCTTCGACTTCCAGTATGACGGCCCGGGGCTCGCCAAGGGTGGCACCGGCGTGCTGACCGTGGATGGCGTGGAGGTGGCGAAGCAGACGATTCCCCATACCGTGCCCGCCGTCGAGATCATGGACGAGTGGATGGACGTCGGCTACGACACGCGGACCGGCGT
>LBIU01000610.1 GCA_000987445.1 Candidatus Accumulibacter adiacens
CTGGCCTTTGCCGGGCGCTTTCTGGAAAGTGGGCGCAATGCCCACTGCCGCACCTAGTGGATCGATCCGGCGGACTCGCCCGTCGCCCGCCGGCTGCCGCTGCTTCAAGGCCACCGTCGCAACCGTCGGGCGACAAATCGGGAGCGACGGCTTGCCTTGGCGCAGCCGAAGGCCGCGGGCGGCACAGGTCAAAGTGGACAATTGCGCATTCTTCGCCGATTATTGGTGCGCCTGCAACAGGCACGATCCTTCTGCGTGTTGCCGAGGGCCTGTATCCGAAAGGAGCCAGGCACGCGCAAGGCTCGCGATCAACGATGCCGTGCTACCGCCTGTTGCCGGGCGAGAGGAGTGCTCTGGAAGGTTCGCAAAGCGAGACGATTGTCCGGCCCCATCGTTTGGACGTGGAACACGCGAGCCATGCAGGGCATGGCCAACGCGGTGTGGAGGCATGAGAATGAAGCGATGCAAGAAGTGTTTGGTGCCTGATCGCGTGCCTGGGGTGTCGCTGTCCAACGACGGGGTATGCAACCTTTGCCGGGACGTCACGGCTCTGGACGCCGAGAACGCGAAGGCCGAGGAGGCCCGTCGCGCCAACGAGTCTGATTTCCACGAAGCGCTTGCCGCCTGCAGAGGGCAGGGTGAATACGACTGCCTCGTGCCGCTCAGCGGCGGCAAGGACAGCATCTTTCTCCTCTACCGACTCGCCGTCGAGCTCAAGCTCAAGGTGCTGGCGTTCACCGTTGACATCAACATTCCGCCGCTGGCTTGGGACAACATCAGGCGTGCCTTGAGCAAGCTGAACATCGACCACATCAGCTACTCTCCCGCGGCGGCGTTCTACCGCAAGATTTTTCGCTATCTCTTGTGCAATCAGGAAGAGCGCGGTGCGGTCTATACCCTTTCCTACGTCTACGCCCCGCTCTTCGAAGGTGACGCCATCACGCTGGCGATGGCCAAGGACATCCCGCTGGTGCTGGCTGGCTACTCGCCGGGCCAACCCGAGCCGGAGCGCATGCTCTATGAGTTTTCGCGCGAACTGCTCTGTGAGACGGACTGGACTCCGCCCGAGTTGGCACGCTGCGGTGAGTTCAGCGCCGAGGACCTCGAGCGTTTCTACAACCCGCAGCATCATCCGGCAGGAACGCAGGTGCCGCGCTACCTCGCGCCGTTCCACGCTTGGCCGTACAATCAGGAGGAAATCATGCGCCGAGTGGTCGAGCTTGGCCTGGTTGCCTCGAGCAAGCATGCCAATCCGATTCACAGCAACTATCCGATCAACTGGCTTCTCATGTATTCCGACCTGCTCAGCTTTGGTTACAACCCGTATGCGCCGGAGTTCTCGAGCCTTATTCGGCATGGCAAGGCCAATCTCAACTACTGGCGGGTCATGGGGCCGCTGGTGGACTTCATGATTCGCCGGCGCCTGGGGCCGGGAAGGGAGGTCACTCGCGGCATGGACTGGCTCGGACTGACGGTCGAAGATCTGCGTATCACCAAGCCCCGTGGTGCCTATGACCCGGTGATCGCGCCGCGATGAGCGCCTG
>LBIU01000611.1 GCA_000987445.1 Candidatus Accumulibacter adiacens
CCAGAGCATCAGAAGTGCCCCTGAAAACGCTTGACAGCGAACACAGTTGCTCTTCCCTTGCAGTGGGGATTCCGGCTTGCACGCCGGAATCGTGCGCCGGGCAGAGAGCAGGCTCCCTGAATTCCCCGCCTCACCCCGCGCGGGGAGAAGGGAGCCTCGTGAGTCGCTGGCGCGACTTTCACATTAACGGCCATGCGCGATCCACAGGTTGAGACACAGGCGGGCGCTATCTATGATCTCGCCGGCGGTCAGCCCGACCGGTCCGTAGCCGCTGGCAACCCTTTCCTCGGCGGCCGCACCATGCAGGTGCACGCCAGCCAGCGAGGCCTCCAGCGCCGGCCAGCCCTGCGCAAGCAGCGCGACGATCAAGCCGCTGAGGACGTCACCGGTGCCCGCCGTGGCCAGCGCCGGGTGGCCGGTGGTGTTGACGAACCAGCGTCCATCGGGGGCGGCAACGATGGTGCCGCAACCTTTCAGCACGACCAGGGCGCGGTAGCGTCTGGCGATTTCGAGCGCCGCGCCGGCGCGATCGGTCTGCACTCGAGCGGTGTCGCTGGCGAGCAGCCGCGCCGCTTCGGTCGGGTGCGGCGTCAGCAGCGTCGCGACGCCGCGTTGCGCGCGCCCGCTCAGGGCTTCCTGCAGGGGCGCATCGCTGGCCAGCAGATTCAGGGCGTCGGCGTCGAGCAGCAGCGGCAGGTCCAGGGCACAGGCGCGCAGCAGCAGCTCGCGTGCTTCGTCGCTGCCGCCCATTCCCGGGCCGCAGGCGAGCGCGCTCAAGGCGGTGGCCAGCAGCGCCTCGGGGCGGCGCAACATCAGCTCCGGTTGCAGCGGATCGAAGCTCGGCGCCTGCGCATCAAGCAGGCCGAGGTAGACGCGACCGCTGCCGAGACGCAGCGCCGCGCGTCCGCCGAGAAATACCGCGCCGACCATGCTGCTCGCACCGCCGAGCACGCCGGCATTGCCGAAGCTGCCCTTGTGGGTGTTCTTGGCGCGTGGACGCAGCCAGGCGGCGAACAGATCGCTGCCGATGGTGCGCGCGCTGGGCGGCGTCAGGCGCTCGGCGTGCAGGTCGAGCGCGGCATGGGTAATGCTGCCGCAATACTCCGGACCGTCGCCGGTGAACAATCCCGGCTTGCCGGCGATGAAGGTGATGGTGTGGCTGGCACGAATCGTCTCACCACAGCGCCTGCCGGTATCGGCATCGAGGCCACTCGGGCAGTCGAGGGCCAGCAAGGGGCAGTGGTGACGCAGCGCCAGCGCGTTGGCCGCCGTCACCAGCTCGGCGAAGCGACCGCTGACCGGACGCTGCAGGCCGATCCCGAACAGGCCGTCGATGATCAGCGACCAGCGCGAGCCGGAGGGAATGCTCTCGAGCGTACTGCCGCCGTCCTCGTCGAAATCCTGATACGCGGCGGCCGCGTCCTTCGGCAGGCGGCTGACCGCGCCGACAAACACGACGCTCACCGCGAAACCGCGCTGCCGCAAATGGCGGGCAGCGACGAAAGCGTCGCCGCCGTTGTTGCCCGGTCCGGCGAGAATCAGCACCGCGCCACCTTCAAGACGCGAGAGCGAAATGGCCAGGTCAGCAGCCGCTTCGCCGGCACGCTGCATCAGCGGTTGTCCGGCGGCGGCGGCCTCGATACGCCGCAGATCGGCGGCACGATAAAGCGGTTCGGA
>LBIU01000612.1 GCA_000987445.1 Candidatus Accumulibacter adiacens
CTCTGGCACCAGTACAACGCCCGCAAGCACAAGGGCGAATCGATGCGCGTCTTCCCGCTCTCGAACTGGACCGAGCTCGACATCTGGCAGTACATCTATCTCGAGAACATTCCGATGGTGCCGCTCTACTTTGCTGCCGAGCGCCCGGTCGTCGAGCGTGACGGCACCCTGATCATGGTCGACGATGAGCGCTTGCCGCTGCAGCCCGGCGAGGTACCGGTCATGCGCAAGGTGCGTTTTCGCACCCTTGGCTGCTACCCGCTGACCGGCGCCATCGAAAGCGAAGCCGACACCCTGCCGGCGATCATCCAGGAGATGCTGCTGGCGCGCACCAGCGAGCGCCAGGGGCGGATGATCGACCACGATGCCTCGGCCTCGATGGAAAAGAAGAAGCAGGAAGGGTATTTCTGATGCGCCGCCACCTTCGCGCCCTCACCGTCTTGAATCCCCGGGCCTGGGCGCAGCGCGCCGCCCGGGCAACCCGCCAGGAGCCCTGACATGGCACACACCTCCGATCTCATAGGCAGCGACATCGAGGCCTACCTCACCCAACACCAGCACAAGAGCCTGCTGCGCTTCATTACCTGCGGCAGCGTCGACGACGGCAAGAGCACGGTCATCGGCCGCCTGCTCTACGAATCGAAAATGCTCTTCGAGGATCAGCTCGCGGCGATCGAAGCCGACAGCAAGAAATGGGGCACCCAGGGCGGCGACATCGATTTCGCGCTGCTGGTCGACGGCCTCGCCGCCGAGCGCGAGCAGGGCATCACCATCGACGTCGCCTACCGCTTCTTCAGCACCGACCGGCGCAAGTTCATCGTTGCCGACACCCCGGGCCACGAGCAATACACCCGCAACATGGTGACCGGCGCCTCGACCGCCGACGTGGCGGTGATCCTCATCGACGCCCGCAAGGGGGTGCTCACCCAGACGCGGCGCCATAGCTACCTGGTCAGCCTGATCGGCATCCGCAAGGTGGTGCTGGCGATCAACAAGATGGACCTGGTGGACTACTCGGAGAAGACCTTTCGGGAGATCATCGAGCAGTATCAGGCCTTCGCCAAGCAGATCGGCCTCGAGGACATCACGGCCATCCCGCTGTCGGCGCTCAAGGGCGACAACATGCTCGCCCACAGCGAGCGCACGCCCTGGTACCACGGCCCGACGCTGATGGCCTACCTGGAAACGGTGGAAGTGGAAGAGCA
>LBIU01000613.1 GCA_000987445.1 Candidatus Accumulibacter adiacens
GGCGGCGAGCTGACCTGGACGCCGGCTGTCGACAGCCTGGCCGAAACGGCGGTGGTGCTGCAAGCCTTCGACAGCCGCGGTGCCTCGGCCCTGCAGCGCTTCCTCCTGAGCGTCGCGGGCGGCAACCGCGCGCCGGTCTTCCTCGCCATCCCCAGCGAAGTCGAGGGCAGGGAAGGGGTGTCCATGGAGTTCTCCGTGGTGCTCAGTGACCCGGATCAGGACCAGCTGACCGTCTGGGCGAACAAACTGCCTGCCGGCGCCAGCTTCTATGCCGCCACCCGCAGCTTCCGCTGGCTACCCGACTATGGCGCTGCCGGCAGCTATTCCGATGTGCGCTTCTACGCCAGCGACGGCGTATCGGTCAGCAGCGCCGCGGTCACCCTGCGCGTGGCCGAGGGCTATCAGGCGCCCACCCTGGTCAAGCCGGTCGACCGTACCGTACAGGAAGGCGATCGCATCCGCTTCCATCTCCAGGCCGAAGCCGGCGCCGGTGCACAGCTCGAATACGGCAGCGACTGGCTGCCCTGGGGCGCGACCCTGCATCCGGTGAGCGGCCTGTTCGAGTGGATGCCCGGATTCATCCAGGCTGGCAGCTACGACATCCCATTCACGGTCAGCGATGGCACTGTCGAGGCTGCGGTGACAACCCGCATAGAGGTCGCCAACGCCAACGGCGCGCCCGAACTGGACGAGCTGGGGCTCTGGGAGGTGTACGAGGGCCAACCCCTCTGGTTGCAGACCTACGCCTACGACCCGGACAATCCCTGGTACGAGCCGGCTCTGCGCGACGGCAATGGCCAGCTGGTCGAGTACTCCCAGACCCTGCGTACGGTGACGGTCAGTACCGATAGCCTCCCGGCCGGCGCGACCTATGACCCCGAGACCTGGAACTTCCGCTGGACGCCGGATGCGACCCAGGCGGGCGAATACCAGGTGACCTTCACCGCCCTGGATGACGGCGACGGCACCGGCAACCCGCTTTCCGACGCGGCCACCTTGACGGTGCGCGTCCTCAACATGAACTGGGCGCCCTGGATCGAGCCGATCGAGAACGTCACCCTCAATCGGGACGAGACGGTCGACGTGCCGGTGCAGGCCCTCGACTTCGAGGGCAATCTGATCACCCTCACCGCCGAGAGCGAGCAGCCCGGCTTCCCGCTGCCGGCCTTCATGCGCTTCACTGATCATGCTGACGGCACCGGCAGCCTGCACATCGAGCCTGGCGTTGGCGATCGCGGCGACCACGCCGTGCGCATCACCGCCACGGACGACGGCGACGGCGGGGCGCCGCAGAGCTACAGCTACGTCTTCGTCGTCAGCGTCGAGAGCGCCAACGAACCGCCCGTGCTCGGCTATCTGGGCGATGTGGTGGCCGTGGCCGGCCAAGCGATGCAGATCCCCGTCCAGGTCGGCGACCTCGATCAGGACGACCTCAGCTACGCGCTTAGCGGCCTGCCCGCCGGCGCCGGCATCACCCCCAGTGGCGTCTATGGTCACGCGCTGATTGAATGGACCCCCAGCGCCGCCGACGTCGGCAGCTACGGAGACGTCAGCGTCACGGTGACCGACAGTGGCAACAACGGCGCCACCGCGCCCATGAGCGACAGCCGTATCTTCCAGGTGGTGGTGCGCGCCGCCAACCTCGCGCCGCTTTTGCTGCCCGTCGGCGGCAAGACGGCCACTGAAGGCCAGGCCCTGAGCTTTCAATTGCGCGCTCTGGATGATGACGGCGACCCGCTTACCTACCGGGCCGAAGGGCTGCCCAACGGCGCCGTCCTCGACCCCGTCAGCGGGCAGTTCAGCTGGACGCCCGCCCTGAACCAGGCCGGCACCCATGCCGTCACCTTCCACGTCACCGACGGCCACGCTACGAGCAGCGAGACGATCGACATCGCGGTAGCGAACGCCAACCAGCTGCCGGTGTTCGTGCCCATGATCCCACAGCTGGCCCGGGAAGGTGCCGAGATCTCGTTTACCATCGTGGCCGCCGACCCGGATGGCGACCCACTGTCCCTCTCTGCCAGCATGGGCCTGCCCGACGGCGCCCTGTTCGTGCCCAGCCGGCGCGAATTCAGTTGGCGGCCGGATTTCGACCAGGCCGGCGAACATGTCATCACCTTCACCGCCACGGACCCCTTCGGCGAGCCGGTCAACCACAACGTCGCCATCCGCGTCGCCAACGTCAACCGGGCGCCGGCGCTGGACGAGTCCGACCACAGCTTCCTCATCGGCGAGGAGAAAAGCTTTACCGTCAACGCCAGTGATCCGGATGCCGGCACCGCGCTGAGCTTCGGCGCCATCGACCTGCCCGAAGGCGCCATGCTGGAAGCCGACACCGGCCTGTTCTCCTGGACGCCAGGCCCGGGCCAGGCAGGCGAATACTTCGTCACCCTGCTGGCGGACGACGGCGAGGCGGTGACCCGCCAGACCATCGTGCTGCGCGCCAGCCTGCAGCCGGTGCCGCCCAGCGTGCACATCGAACTCACCCCCAGCTTCCCGGCCCTGCCCGGGCAGCAGGTGCTGCTGCACGCCATCGCCGACAGCTTCGCCGAAATCACCTCGCTGAAGCTGTTCCTGGACGGACAGGCGCTGGCATTGGACGAGCACGGCCGAGCCTGGATAAGCGCCGGCCAGCCCGGCAAGCTGAGCGTGCGCGCCGTAGCGGTGGACGCCGACGGCGTCGAGGGAGAAGCCCAGGTCCAGCTCAGGGTGCGCGACGGCAGCGACAAGGTCGCGCCGGTGGTGAGCTTCGCCGGCACCCTGGCGGGCAGCCGTATCACCCAGCCC
>LBIU01000614.1 GCA_000987445.1 Candidatus Accumulibacter adiacens
CCCTTTCCGATGATCCCCGCCGTCGACCACTACGCGGGCTCCGAAAAACTGATCACCAAGGCCCTGCAGCTGCAGCACGAGCTGGGCCCGATCTTCGACGTCACCTGCGATTGCGAAGACGGCGCCCCGGCGGGCGCCGATCGCGAGCATGCGACCATGGTCGCCGAGCTGATCATGAGCGATGCCAATCGCTTCGGCCGGGTGGGTGTGCGCATCCATGACATCGCCCATCAGGGCTGGCAGCAGGACATCGAGATCATCGTCGCCGGCGCGGGTCAACGCCTGGCCTTCGTGACGCTGCCCAAGGTCAGCAGTGGCGAAGACGTGCGCATCCAGCTCGATGCCTTGCGCCGCGCCGCGGCGGCCGCCGGCCTGGAACGTCCGATCCCGGCGCATGTGCTGATCGAAACCTACGGCGCCCTGCGCGATGTCTGGGAAATCGCCGCCCTGCCCGAAGTCGAATCGCTCGATTTCGGACTGATGGATTTCGTCAGCGGCCACCACGGCGCCATCCCGGCGTCGGCCATGCGCAGCCCCGGGCAATTCGAGCACCCGCTGATCGTCCGCGCCAAGTGCGAAATCTCGGCCGCGGCCCTGGCCAACGGCGCCGTACCGTCGCACAACGTGACCACCGAACTGCGCGATCTCGATTTCATCCGCAACGACGCGCGGCGCGCACGCAATGAATTCGGCTATCTGCGCATGTGGAGCATCCATCCCAACCAGATTCGGCCGATCGTCGACATGATGCGCCCCGACTTCTCGGAAGTTGAAAGCGCAGCCGAGATCCTGATCGGCGCACAAGATAGCGACTGGGGTCCGATCCAGCACCAGGGCCTGCTGCACGACCGCGCTTCCTATCGCTACTACTGGGAGCTTCTCGCGCGCGCCCAGACCACCGGCATGACGCTGCCCAGCGCGGCACAGAGCCGTTTCTTTGCCTGAAAGAAGGCATGGACCTGCCGACGCTGACCAGCAAGGTATTGGAGTTTCGCGACCAGAGGAACTGGGCGCAGTTCCATAGCCTGCGCAACCTGATCGTTTCGCTGAACCTCGAAGCCAGCGAGTTGCTCGAACTGACGCAATGGAAGAGCGACGCCGACATGGCCGAGATGGCCGCCAGCGGTGAAGCGCAGGAAGCGCTGCGTGACGAATGCGCCGATGTGCTGCTCTATCTGCTGCTGATCGCCGAGCGGGCCGGCATCGACCTCGAAGCCGCCGCGCACGCCAAGCTGCTCAAGAACGCCGCGAAATATCCGGTCGAAAGCAGCTACGGATCGAGCCGCAAGTATCTGGACCTGGCGGAAGCCGGCAAGGGCTGATCGCCGGGCAGCGAGCGACCCCGCGCCGTTCAGGCAGATGCCGCCCCGCCGCACGCGCACCGTTCACGCGGCCTGACTCTCGAGCGTAAAGCCCGCCCCGGCATCCAACCCGAGCACCTCGACCAGTAACGGCATCGCCGCCTCCAGGCTGGCCTGCAAGGTCCACGGCGGGTTGAGCACGAAGACGCCGCTGCCGTGCATCCCGAAGCCATCCGCCGCCGGCGTCCGCACGCGCAGCGTGACATGCAGCCAGCTACTCGCCGGCAAGCGTTTCAGCCGTCCCGGCAGCTCGTGCGCCTCGCGCCGGGTCAGCTGGGGATACCACAACTGGTAAGTGCCTCCCGGGAAACGCTGCAGCGAATCCTTGAGCGCCAGCACGACGCGCTCGTAGTCGTGCCTTTCCTCGTACGCCGGGTCGATCAGCACCAGCGCCCGTCGCGGAGGCGGCGGCAACACCGCTTTCAGACCGGCGAAGCCGTCGCCGTGCTCGACGATCACCCGTGTCCCCGCGCCCGCGAAATGCTTGCGCAGATGCAGCACGTCACGGCTGTGCAACTCGAAAAGCCGCAAGCGGTCCTGCGTACGCATGCTCGCCAGGGCCAGATCGGGCGAACCCGGGTACACCTTCAGAGCGCCCTTGGGGTTGCTCGCGCGCAGCAGATCGAGATACTCGGCAAGCGCCGGCGGCAGGTCCTGGCGCCCCCAAAGTCGAGCGATCCCCTCGCGGTGCTCGCCAAGCTTGGACGCCTGCGCCGAATCGAGCGCATAGGAACCCGCCCCGGCGTGGGTATCCACGTACCAGAAGGCTTTTTCCTTGCGGCCAAGGTAACGCGTCAGTTGCACCAGCACCAGATGCTTCAGGACATCGGCGTGGTTGCCGGCATGAAAGGCGTGACGATAGCTGAGCATCGGCTAATGCCCCTTACGGTGAAAGTCGCGGGAGCGACTCACGAAACTCCCGTCTCCCCTTGCGGGGTGAGGCGGGGAATACAGGGAGCATGCTCCCTGCCCGGCGAACGATTCCGGCGTGCAAGCCGGAATCCCCACTGCA
>LBIU01000615.1 GCA_000987445.1 Candidatus Accumulibacter adiacens
GACGGGGAATTCAGGGAGCATGCTCCCTGCCCGGCGAACGATTCCGGCATGCAAGCCGGAATCCCCACTGCAAGAGAAGAGGAAAACGGTCATGACTCTCATCATCTGGGGTATCTCGACCGAGATCACGACCCTTAATGGGCTTTTTGTCCCGGCGGGAGAGCTTCTAGCCGCCCGTTTTAATGGAAAAATCCGCTCCGCAGCGCGGGGCGGGGTGTTTTTTTCCTCCGCCCGACTCGTTGCGGGTGTCCGAAATAGCTTGACCACTACACACGCTTGGGGGCGACAAGACAGGTGAAAAAAGAGGAGAATCGTTTGCTTGCTGAAAGGAGTGTGACCTTGTCCGTGCCGATCATCTGCGCGTTCGTCGGGTCCGTCGGGTCCGGCGGAGAAGCAGACTGCTGCCGCCAGCCGCCGCAGCGGCCGGCTCACGGTCGTGGCCGTCGACAGGCCCTGGACCATGAAAGTCTTGATCGTCTCCCTCATTCATCGATGCCTGTCGCCCTGGGAGCGGGACAGATGACCTATGGCTGAGGCTCGGGATTGCGCGCGGCGCGGTTTCGCCAGCCGGGTCATCGCCTGGCAAGCGGACCATGGTCGCCACGATCTACCGTGGCAGCAAACGCGAGATCCGTACCGGATCTGGCTATCTGAAATCATGCTGCAGCAGACGCAGGTGCAGACGGTGCTTCCCTACTACGCGTCTTTCCTGTTACGTTTCCCGACCCTGCAGGCGCTCGCCGCTGCGCCGCTAGACAGTGTTCTCGAACGGTGGTCGGGGCTCGGCTACTATGCTCGCGCGCGCCATCTCCACCGTTGCGCGCAAGTGATTGCCGCGGGCGGCGGCAGGCTGTCGGCAGATCCCGAAGAAAACGCAGGCTTGCCGGGCATCGGTCGTTCGACAGCCGCTGCGATCAGCGTTTTCGCCTTTGGTCGCCGGGCGGCCATTCTCGACGGCAATGTAAAACGCGTGCTGGCCCGTTGTTTCGCTGCCGAAGCGGCGGCCACCGCTGCGCAGGATGAACGCCAGATGTGGGCGCTCGCCGAATCGCTGCTGCCGGCCCGCGACATCGAGGGCTATAGCCAGGGCATGATGGACCTGGGGGCGACGGTGTGTACCCGCCACAAGCCACGTTGCGAGCTCTGTCCGCTGCGCGAGATCTGCCTCGCCTGCCGTGACGGCAGGCAAGCCGAGTTGCCACGGCGGCGAGCGCGACGCGCACCAGCGCAGCGACTCTGCAGCCTGCTGCTGCTTAGCGACGGTCGGCGCATCCTTCTTGAACGGCGGCCGCCAGTCGGCATCTGGGGGGGGCTGTTGAGTCTGCCCGAGGCCAGCGCGGATTCGGCGACTGCTTTCGCCGAGCGCCACGGCTGTCGTCTGTTGAGCAGCCGTGCATTGACGCCCATCGAACACAGCTTCACTCATTTTCGCTTGACCATGCAGGTGCTGCACTGCCAGGTCGAGGCGCTCGGCCTGCAGGCCAATCAAGCCCTGCTGGAATGGTTGCCGGTCGATGAGGTCGCGGCAGCGGCCTTGCCGGCGCCGATCAAGAAGCTGCTGCTGGCACTGCCCCGCGGGCGCTGAGGAGCGCGGCTGCAGCGGCCGCGCGACACGCCGTTCGCAGGTTTTCGAGCAAGCGACCCTGGTCGACGATGCCGCGCATGCCCCGGGTCGGAAAGCTGACAGGCGGATTACATTTCGGTAATGGGGCGCCCAGCGGTGTCGCAAGCAGGCACAATCCCGCGCACCGAGCGGGCACAGGACAACGCACATGAAGATACTGATTGTCGAAGATGAGCCAAAGACCGGCGATTATCTGCGCAAGGGCCTGCTCGAGGCGGGTTTCGTGGTCGACCTGGCCCGTGATGGTCTCGACGGCCTGCACCTGGCGCTGAGCGGCGATCATGATCTGATTGTGCTCGATGTGATGCTGCCGTCGCTGGACGGCTGGGGGGTCCTGAAAACGGTGCGCCGTAGCGGCCACGAAACGCCGGTACTCTTTCTCACCGCGCGCGACGGCGTGGAAGACCGGGTGCGCGGGCTGGAGCTGGGCGCGGATGACTACCTCGTCAAGCCCTTTGCCTTTTCCGAGTTGCTTGCCCGCGTGCGCACCCTGCTCAGGCGTGGCCGCGCGCAGGAAGTCGAAACGTTGCGCGCCGCCGATCTGGAGCTCGATCTCTTGCGCCGCCGGGTCAGCCGCGCCGGCCTGCGCATCGATCTCACCGCCAAGGAATTCGCGCTGCTCGAACTGCTGCTGCGTCGCCAGGGGCAGGTCTTGCCGCGCTCCCTGATCGCCTCGCAGGTGTGGGACATGAACTTCGACAGCGACACCAATGTGATCGACGTCGCCGTGCGTCGCTTGCGTGTAAAGGTGGATGAGCCCTTCGAACCGAAGCTGATCCGTACCGTGCGCGGCATGGGTTACGTGCTCGAGATTCCGGAACCGCTTTGAACATCCGGGCCTGGCCACGGTCACTGACCACCCGCCTGGCGCTGCTCTTCGCGCTGCTCACGGCGACGCTCCTGCTGGTCGTCATTTTGGTGCAGGGGCGTGCCGTCGAAGGCCACATGCGCGAACTGGACGATCATGAGCTGGCCGGCAAGGTGACGCTCATCAGGAATGTGCTGCATCACGCCGAATCTTCCGAAACCCTGTCCCGTCGGCTTGACGACGCCTTCATCGGACACGACATGCTGGCGGTGGTACTGCGCGATGCCGAGGGCCGAGTCGTCTATGCACGGCGTCCGGAGTTCTTCGGCGAACGGCAACTGGCCGCTGACCCGGTGCTGCAGGTCACGACGACGTGGGAAAAGGGCAGCAAGCAATACTTTGGCCTGGAAACCATCGTCGAGGTGCCCGACTCCCGGTCCGGGCCGACCCGCTTGCGCGCATTGGTCGGACTCGACATCTCGCATCACCGGCTCTTCCTCGAAGAGGTGCGCAAGCGCTTGTGGATCGACATTTTCTTCGCCGCGATCATCGCCGCGCTGTTCGCCTGGTTTGCGGCGCACCGCGGACTCGCGCCGCTGCGGCGCGTCACGACGACCGCCCGCGGCCTGTCGGCAGAACGCCTCGGTGAGCGCCTACCCGAGCGTGACGCGCCGAACGAGGTTCGCGATCTGGTGATCGCGTTCAATGGCATGCTCGGGCGTCTGGAGTCCTCGTTTCGCCGCCTGTCCGATTTCTCGGCCGACATCGCCCATGAGCTACGCACGCCCGTCTCGAACCTGATGACGCAGACCGAGGTCGCGCTCTCTCATGCCCGGAGTCCGGAGGAGTACCGGGAAGTTCTCGCCTCCAACCTGGAAGAGTACGAGCGCATTGCCCGCATGGTCAGCGACATGCTGTTTCTTGCCCAGGCCGAAAACGGCCATCTGCTGCATTCCTCCGAAGGGGTCAATCTGGCCGATGAGGCACGGGCACTGATTGACTTTTACGAAGCGCTGGCCGAGGAGCAGGGCGTGCGCATCACTCTCAAGGGCGAGGCGAGTGTCATTGCCGACCGCTCGATGATGCGGCGTGCGCTGTCCAACCTGTTGTCGAACGCCCTTCGTCACACCCCGTCAGGAGGCACGGTCGAGATCTCGATCAGCAGCCAGGGCGGCCTGGCAAAGCTGGCAGTGAGGAATTACGGCGATACGATTCCCGCCGCCCAGTTGTCGCGGATCTTCGAGCGCTTCCATCGCGCAAGTCCCGAACGACACCGGCACGGCGAGGGCGCCGGACTCGGGCTGGCCATCACGCGCAGCATTGTCGAGACGCACGGCGGTCGGATCGAGGTGACGTCCGACGCAGGCGTGACGGTTTTCACGCTGCAGCTGCCGCTGGCCCCTGCAGCAGCTGTCGGCTGATCACCAGCCCCCGACGGCTCCCGAAGCCGGCTTGTTGCCAACAGCCACTCTCGCTGCGGGCTTGAGCAGTCCCACCTGATCGCTGAGGATGTGCGCGGCTTCGTGCAACAAGATGTCTTTCGCATCCTTGCGCGCTTTTTCTGCGGCCAGGTCATTGCTGAGATCACGTTCGTCAGCCTGCAGGCCGTCGTCCTGCGCTGACAGGGCGTTCTTCGCATCGCCCTGGTCGCCTTCCTCACCATCAGGAGCGGATTCAGCATTCCCTTCGGCGCCCCGCAGCTTCTTGCGCAAGGCAAGCTTGGCCTCTTGCTCGGTACGTTCTCGGCGTCGTTCAGTCTCGTTCAAGGAGAT
>LBIU01000616.1 GCA_000987445.1 Candidatus Accumulibacter adiacens
CGCTGCTGAAAATGAAAAAGCCCGCCGAGTGCGGGCTTTTTCTTCTCTCCGCGGAATTGAGAAACCGTCAGAAGCTTCGTTTCGCAGCCAGCACCGGCAGGCTGCTGCCGTCCGCCGAGCGACTGAGACGGTCCTCGATTCCGCCAAGTGAGGTGACGACGTTGGTTCCCGACTGCTCGATGGCCGTGAGCAGCTCGGTCTCGATGCGATCGAGCCTGGCGAGAAGCGCCGGATCGGCGCCCGAGCCTGCGTTGCCGGCGCCCTGCCTGGCCATCGCCTGCAGCTCGGTGGTGATAAAGCCGCGCAGGTCGGTGAAGCGCGAGGCCTCCGCCCGGTCTGCCAGCTCCTGGTTGGCTTTCAACTCCTGCGCATGGCGACGGGAATCGAACAGCGCCGACGCCTGCACGTAAATCACGAAGAGCAGAAAGTAAGCGGTCAGTAGGCTGACCACGCCGAGCATGATCACGCCGATCGGCGCCTGCACTTCGGTCACACCCAGCGAAAGAGGGGTCGGGGCCATGAAGGCGTCCCAGTTGAGCGCCGCAAAGCCAGCAGTAGCGCCGAGGATGAGCAGTAGAAACAGGGTGCGAAACTTCATCAGGTAATCACTCCTTCATTGGTTGCCGTAAATGGGATCGCGCGGCGAAGACCGAAGCCCGATAGTATCCCAGGATTGGTGAATGCTCGCCATCTGCCGGCAATGGCTGCCTTGGCCCATGGCGCAGCCGTTCACGGCACCGCGGCCGAGCGCATGCGCGCCAGGATGACGTCGCTCTTCGCTATCAGCGCCGGAGCATTGCGGTTGCGGTCGTAGAAACGCGGCCTGGGAACCATGGCCGCCAGGCGGGCCGCCTGTTCGGCTGACAGCTGACTCGCCGAAATCCCGAAATAGTGGCGGGCGGCGGCTTCGGCGCCGAACACACCGCTGCCCCACTCGATGACGTTGAGGTACACCTCCAGGATCCGCTGCTTGCTCCAGACGGTTTCCAGCATCAGGGTGATGAGCGCTTCTTCGGCTTTGCGCAAGGGGGTCTTGGCAGGGCTCAGAAAGAGATTCTTGGCCAGCTGTTGTGAAATCGTCGAGCCGCCGGCGACGACGCGGCCCTTCTTGTGGTTTTTTTCGATCGCGTTCTGGATGCCTTGCCAGTCGAAGCCTTCGTGGTCAAGGAACTTGCCGTCCTCGGCGGCGACGATGGCGCGCTTCAGGTGGGCCGAGATTTGCCGATAGGCGACCCAGCGTTGCTGCAACTGCGCCTGCGGATCCGCGACGCGCAACTCGGCGAGGCGAATGGCCATGAAGCGCGTGCTTTCAGGCGCTACCCAGTTCCACCACAGCACCCAACCGAGGAGCCAGAACTGGTAGAGCAACAACAGCCCAATGACGCCGAGCAGCAGCCGCTTCAGCCAAAGCCAGGGACGGATCATGCGGCCGGCCCGGCCGCACGCAGTGCCGCGATCACCGGCGCGCTGTCGGGGCGAACGCCGCGCCAGAAATGGAAGGCTTCGGCCGCCTGCTCGACGAGCATGCCCAGGCCATCGGCCAGACGCGCCGCGCCCTGCGCTCTGGCGAAGGTCAGGAAGGGCGTGTCGCCTTTACCGTACATCATGTCGTAGGCCAGGCTGGCGGATGCAAAGACAGCCGGCGGCAGCGGCGGTAGCGCACCGGCGAGGCTGGCCGAGGTGGCATTGATCACCAGGTCGAAGGACTGGCCGGAGAGTTCCGGGTAGCCGCAGCCGCGCGGCAGGGCCGCGGCGGCGCTGGCGGCAAAGCGCTGTGCCAGCTCCTGCGCCCGCAAGGCGTTGCGGTTGGCGATCAGCAGCGCCGCCGGCCGCTGCTCAAGCAGCGGAGCGACGACCCCACGCGCGGCACCACCGGCACCCAGCAGCAATACGCGCTGGCCGGTGATCGCACAGCCCAGGTTGACCCTCAGGTCGCGCAACAGGCCGGCGCCGTCGGTGTTGTCGCCCAGAATCTCGGCGCCCTCGAA
>LBIU01000617.1 GCA_000987445.1 Candidatus Accumulibacter adiacens
GTGCAAGCAGCAGTGCAAGCAGCAGTGCCGCCGGCAACCTCCGCGGCAGAGCCATCGGCAGCGCGGGCAGCCGCGAAAGAGGCGTCAGGGTGCGGCGCATAGCCTGACTTTCAGGAAGGGGCCGATCTCGGCCAGTGGCAGCATCTGCGCGTCGGCGTCGCCACGCCCCTTGTACTCGAGCTTGCCATCGGCGAGGCCGCGGTCGCCGACGACCACCCGGTGCGGGATGCCGATCAGTTCCATTTCGGCAAACATCACGCCCGGGCGCTCGTTACGGTCGTCGAGCAGGACATCGATGCCGGCACTGCTCAGTTCGGCGTACAAGGCGTCGGCCGCGGCCTTGACAGTTTCGCTCTTGGCATAGCCCATGGGCACGATACAGACTTCGAAGGGCGCAATCGCCGCCGGGAAACAAATACCGCGTTGATCGTGCCCCTGCTCGATGGCCGCCCCGACGATGCGCGTGACGCCGATCCCGTAACAACCCATTTCCATGATCTTGCTCTGGCCGCTCTCGTCGAGAAAGCTGCATTTGAGCGCCTCGGCGTATTTGGTCCGCAGCTGGAAGATATGCCCCACCTCGATGCCCCGGCAGAGTTCCAGGCCGCCCTTACCGTCCGGAGACGGGTCGCCGGCGACGACATTCCGGAAATCGGCGACCAGCGTTGGTTCGGCGACATCGCGACCAAAATTCACGCCCGTCAGGTGATAGCCGGCGTCGTTGGCACCGCAAACGAAGTCGCCCATCGCCGCGACGCTGCGATCGGCGTAGATCGGCACCTGGCCAACCGCCACCGGACCGAGATAGCCGGGCTGGCAGCCCAAGGCGGCGATGATCTCGTCTTCACGCGCGAAGCGAAACTCGCCAAGCTGCTTGGCCGCTTTCACTTCGTTCAGATTGTGATCGCCACGCAGCAGAATCATGGCCAGAGCACCCGGATTTTCGGCTTCCGGGTCCTGGACGATGGCGATCGCCTTGACCGTTCGAATCAGTGGCAGGCCGAGGAACTCGGCGACGTCGGCACAGGTGGTGCGACCCGGCGTGGCAACCTTCTGCAGCGTCTCGGTGGCAGGCGGACGCGCAGCCGCCGGGGCAATGGCTTCCGCCAGTTCGACGTTGGCCGCGAAATCCGAATCTGGGCAATAGGCCAGCGCGTCCTCGCCGGAATCGGCGAGGACATGGAACTCGTGCGAGCCCGTCCCACCGATCGAGCCGGTATCCGCCGCGACGGCGCGGAATTTCAGGCCCAGGCGGGTGAAGATGCGGGTGTAGGTTGCGAACATGTGGCGGTATTCGCGCTGCAGATCTGCGAAGCTGCTATGGAAGGAATAGCCGTCCTTCATCAGGAACTCGCGACCGCGCATGACGCCGAAGCGCGGCCGAATCTCATCGCGGAACTTGACCTGCACCTGGTAGAAGTGCACCGGCAACTGACGGTAGCTCTTGACGTCCTTGCGCACGACGTCGGTAATCACTTCTTCGTGCGTCGGGCCAATGACGAAATCGCGCTGGTGGCGGTCCTTGCAACGCAGCAACTCGGGACCGTACTTCTCCCAGCGCCCCGATTCCTGCCATAGCTCGGCCGGCTGCACCGCCGGCATCGACAATTCGATCGCCCCGGCGCGGTCCATCTCCTCGCGCACGATCCTCTCCACCTTGCGCAGCACGCGCAGGCCGAGTGGCATCCAGGTGTAGATCCCGCCAGCGAGTCGCTTGATCATCCCGGCGCGCACCATCAGCTGGTGGCTGATCACCTCGGCGTCGGAAGGCGCCTCTTTGAGCGTCGCCAGGAAAAAACGGGAAGTGCGCATGAGAGTCCGCTGACAAAGGAGGAAAACGGCGATTTTACGCGACAGAGGGCCAATCCGCGACGCCTATTGCGCGGACAGGCGCAGGCGACCGCCGCTGGCGAGCGGGCCGCCGGCGCCGCGCGGGTGGCGAATTCTGCAGAGCATCCCGCCTGTCGCGGGCAGGACTTTGATCTAATTGCAGCAATGCCCGCCCGTGCCGCAGCGTGCTGGCGAAGACGGGTCGGCAAGGGCCGCGGGCACAGCGAGCGCAGCGCAGCGCACGGCGTTTGCCGTAGGCGCTCCTTTGCAAGGGCATGGAATTGTGGAAAAATGCGCGCAATCAATCGAATGGCAGGATCTATAAATGCTTGATCGTGAAGGCTATCGCCCGAACGTCGGCATCATTCTTTGTA
>LBIU01000064.1 GCA_000987445.1 Candidatus Accumulibacter adiacens
ATACCGTCGGCCAGCAGGCGCGCGCAGCGTCGCGAGCCATGGCGCGTGCCGACAGCAAGGCCAAGAACACTGCGCTGTGCGCGATCGCCGCGGCCATTCGCCGTGAGGCCAGCGTCCTGGTCGCCGCCAATCGCGAGGACCTGGCAGCCGCCGTCGCTGCCGGCCTCGAACCGGCGCTTCTCGATCGCCTGACACTTTCGCCAAAAGGCGTTGCGGCGATGGCCGAAGGCGTCGAGCAGGTCGCAGCCCTGGACGACCCGATTGGCGAAATCAGTGACCTCAAGTTCCGCCCGAGCGGTATTCAGGTGGGTCGTATGCGGGTGCCACTCGGCGTCGTCGGCATCATCTACGAGGCGCGCCCGAACGTCACCGCCGACGCTGCCGCGCTGTGTCTGAAGTCGGGCAATGCGGCGATCCTGCGCGGCGGCTCGGAAGCCATCCGCAGCAATCGGGCGATTGCGGCCCTGGTCCACGAGGGACTGGCCAGCGCCGGCTTGCCGTCGGCTGCCGTACAGGTGATCGATACCACCGACCGCGCCGCCGTCGGACACCTGATCACGATGCGCGAGTACGTGGATGTCATCGTTCCGCGCGGAGGCAAGGGGTTGATCTCGCGCTTGCTGGCCGAGTCACGGATTCCGATGATCCAGCACCTGGATGGTAATTGCCACGTCTATGTCGACGATCACGCCGACCCGGAGAAAGCGCTGCAGATCATCGAGAACGCCAAGACGCAACGCTACGGCACCTGCAACACTGCCGAGTCGCTGCTGCTGGCACGTTCCCTCGCCGCCGACCTGCTGCCGCCGATTGCCGCCCTGTTGACCGAGCGCGGTGTCGAGCTTCGCGGTTGTCCGGAAACCCTGGCCATTGTGAGCACGGCATGGCCGGCAAGTGAGGAAGATTACGCCTGCGAATACCTGGCACCGATCATCTCGGTCAAGGTGGTCGCCGGAGTCGACGAAGCCATCGAACATATCAATGCCTACGGTTCGCATCACACCGACGCCATCGTCAGCGAAAACTACACGGCGGCGATGCGTTTCCTGCGCGAAGTCGACTCGGCCTCGGTAATGGTCAATGCCTCGACGCGCTTCGCGGATGGCTTCGAGTACGGTCTGGGTGCCGAAATCGGCATTTCGACCGACAAGATCCACGCCCGCGGCCCGGTTGGCCTCGAAGGGTTGAGCTGTCAGAAGTGGATCGTTCTGGGCAATGGCGAGGTGCGTGGCTGAGCGAGACGCGGGAGAATTTCGAAGTCTTGGACAAAGGAGGAGCGAGGCGATGAAAAAACTGCTGATGGCGGCAATTGCTGGCCTGTTCTGCCAGTTGGCAAGTGCCGTCGAAGTGGCCGGCGTCAAGTTCGACGACATGACCCGGGTCGGCAACGGCGAATTGCGGGTCAATGGTGCTGGCTTGCGCAAGAAGGTCTTCTTCCAGGTCTACGCGATGGCGCTCTACCTGCCGCAGAAGAGCAGCGACGCCGAGGCGGTGCTGACCGCCAGCGGCGGCAAACGGATTGCGATCACGCTGCTGCGCGATCTCACCGCCCAGCAGTTTGTCGAGGCCCTGCAGGAAGGCGTGGCCAACAATCATTCCGAAGGCGAAATGGCCGGCCTGAAGGAACGCCTGCAGCAGCTTTCCGACCTGATGCTGGCGATCGGCGAAGCGAAGAACGGAACGCGCATCGTCATCGACTGGCTGCCTGCCAGCGGTACCCGCCTGACGGTGAACGGGCAGACGCAAGGAAAGGACATTGCCGGCGAGGATTTCTACCGGGCGCTACTGAAGATCTGGCTCGGCAACAAGCCGGTACAGGACGATCTGAAGCAGGCCCTGCTGGGCAAGGCGTCCTGAGTGGCGGCGATCGTTCTTCGCTCGCCGGCCGCTGGCCCGGATTACCAGGCGGTGGTCGCCGCGCCCGGCTTCTGCCTCGGCGTGGACTGCGACGACGACGAAGTGCGGCGGATCCGCTTCCTGCCGCCGGGCCCCGAAGTCCTGGCGAAGAACGCGCTGGCTGCCGAGACGGCGCGCCAGCTCGCCGCCTACCTGGCTGACGCGGAGTTTGTCTTCGGTCTGCCCTTGCGCCCGTCGGGGACGTTGTTCCAGCGCCGGGTCTGGGAGCAGATTGCGGCCATCCCGACGCACCAGACGCGCGCCTACGGCGAGATTGCGAAGGCCTTGCACAACGCGCCACGGGCGGTTGGCCAGGCCTGCGGTGCGAACCCCTTTCCGGTCGTTGTTCCCTGCCATCGGGTTCTCGCGGCCGGCGGCGGACTGGGCGGTTTTGCGCGCCAGAACGGCGGCTTTCTGCTCGACGTCAAGCGCTGGCTGCTGGCGCATGAAGGCTGCTGACGCAGACCCTGCCGATCTCGCCGCGATCGATGCCTTCTGCGACACGCTGTGGCTCGAAGATGGCCTGGCCAAAGCTTCGCTGGCCAGCTATCGCAGCGATCTTCTGCAACTCGCTGTCTGGCTTGCCGAGCAGCGCCTGGGCAGGCTGTGTGCGATCGACGAGGTCACCCTGTTGCGCTTCGTCGCCACGCTCTCGCAAACGCTGCGTGCCTCGTCGCAGGCGCGTTACCTGTCTAGCTTGCGCCGCTTCTATCGTCACCTCCTTGCGCGCGGCCTGCGCAGCAGCGATCCAACGCTGAAGATCGCCATGCCGGTGCAGCCGTCGCGGCTGCCGAAAGTGCTTTCCGAGTGGCAGGTCGATCGCCTGCTCGAGGCGCCGCAGACCGAGACCCTGCTCGGCGAGCGCGATCGGGCCATGCTCGAAACCCTCTATGCGACTGGCCTGCGCGTCTCCGAGCTGGTTGGCCTCAAGGTGTACGAAGTCAATCTCGACATGGGCGTGCTGCGCGTCTTCGGCAAGGGTGGCAAGGAGCGCATCGTGCCGCTTGGTGAGGTGGCGGGCGATTGGCTGCGCCGCCATCTCGTCAATGGACGGTCGGCGCTGCTCAATGGCCGGCAGAGCGACGACCTGTTCCTGACCACCCGCGGCGCGGCGATGAGTCGGCAGGCGTTCTGGCAACTGATCAAGCGCTACGCGCTGCATGCCGGCATGGATCCGGCGCGCTTGTCGCCGCATGTGCTACGCCACGCCTTCGCGACGCACCTGCTCAATCATGGCGCCGATCTTCGTGTCGTGCAGCTGCTGCTCGGCCATTCGGACATCTCGACGACGCAGATCTATACCCATGTCGCGCGCGAACGCTTGAAAAGCCTGCACGCGGCGCACCACCCGCGCGGTTGACAGCGCGTTCGCCGAGGCCACACGGCAGCTGCCGCTCAGCGGTTGAGATAGCGCAGCTGCGCTGCTGCTTGCCTGCTTCCCGTTTGCGGCAGACCGACATGGCCATCGATCTCGAGCAAGCTGATGCTGCCAAAGCCGAGCGGCAGCTGGCTCCACTCGTCGATCGGCAGTTGCAGCCAGTAACCGAGCGCGGCGCGGATGGCGCCCGCGTGCGTGACCAGCGCCAGGCGCTCGGCATGCTCGGCACGCAGGCTGTCCACGCAGTCGATGACGCGCGCCTGCAGCATCGCCGCCGATTCGCCGCCCGGTGGGACGAAATGCAGGACGTCGCTGGCCCACTGCTCGAGCAGGCGGCGGTCGATCTCGCTCCAGCGCCGGCCTTCCCACTCGCCGAAGTCGATCTCCATCAGCCGCGCATCGACCCGAGCCTGCGCATGCAAGGCTTCGGCGAGGCACCGGGCGCGACGCAAGGGGCTGGCGACGATTGGCGTGGCGGCGGGCAGCAAGGTGCGCAAGCGCTTGGCCACGGGCTGCGGATCTTCGGCCTCGATGTCGAGCTGGCCGTAGCAGATGCCGCTCTCGAGCCGGGGGCGCGGATGGCGGATCAGGAAAATCTGCACAACAGCCCGGCGTAGAAGGCGACTTCGGCGAGTTGCTGTGTGGCGCCGAGGCAATCGCCGGTATAGCCGCCGATCTGGCGGCGGAACATGCGCGCCAGCCAGATCGTTGCCAGGGCCGCGAACAGGCAGCCAAGGAAAGCCTCGAACGGCGGCAGCAAGAGCAGCGGCAGCAGGGCGGTGAGCGCGGCAAAGCCCAGCTCGCGCCAGCCGATGCGCGTTGCCAGTGGCTTTGCCTTGCCCTCGTCGCGAACATAGTCGAGGCTGCGCAAGAGCGTCGTCGACGCGAACCGCGAGAGGGTATGACCGGCCAGCAGCACCGCTGGAATGATCAGTGGGTCGAACTCGACCAGCGCCAGAAAACGGGCCAGCAGCAGTATGACCAGGGCGACGGCCCCGAAGCTGCCGATCCGCGAGTCCTTCATGATGCTCAGGATCTGCGTCTTCTCCCAGCCGCCTCCGAAACCGTCGACCATGTCGCTCCAGCCGTCCTCGTGGAACGCGCCGGTCAGGTAGATGCTGCTGGCGATCGCCGCCAGCACCGCCAGTGTCATTGGCCAGATCTGGCTGGCGGCGATGAAGACCAGCGCGGCGATGGCGCCGACCAGCAGCCCCACGGCAGGAAAATAGCGCGCCGCGCGATCGAGGGCCTCGCTGCTGTGGCCGACCCATTTCGGAACCGGCAGGCGAGTGAAAAAGCGCAGTGCGCCGAAGAAGTAACCCAGCTCGCACTTCAGGCTGAAGGTCTGCTTTTCGGTGTAGAGCTCGTCTCTCTTGTGGTCTTCGTTGTCTGGCATGGGTCTCGATCGGTCGGTTCACACGGTGCCCGATGTTATACCGATATGCGCTGCTCAAACCATCGCCCTGGCCGCCTCGGCCAGCCGATACTGGCCTTGCAGACGACAGCTTGATGGCATAATGCCTGACAGGCGTCCTGGGTTGCGGGCTTTTTTGCACCGGGCACTGCAGATGGCTGCTTGGACATCCGAGCAGCGTTCGCCGCGAAGTCAATCAAATCGACGCAATCAACGAGATCGACGACGTTGAAGGAGGGGATCGGAATGGAGTGGATGGAAACGCTGCTGACAAGCATCTTTCTGTTGGTGCTGGCTTACGTCGGGGTCTCGATGCTTGGCGCCGCGCGCTGGGCTTTCCTGACCCGTGCCCTGCAGTCGCGGCTGGTCGCGGAAAGACAGGCCGTCGTGCCGGCACTCTTCGACCCGCGCGAGCTGAGCGGTCTGCCTGATCCCGTGCAACGCTATTTTCGCCTTGCCTTGACGGCCGGCCAGCCGATACTCGGCGCGGTCAGAATCGAGCACGCAGGCAGCTTCAATATCGCCGAAAGCGGTGCGTACCGGTGGAAGCCATTCACCTCGGGCGAGCGCGTGATCGCGCGTCGGCCGGGCTTCGTCTGGGATGGGCGGGTGACCATCGTTCCCGGCCTGACGGTGCATGTGCATGACGCCTATGTCGCTGGCGAAGGGACGCTTCATCCGGCGCTGTTCGGATTGACCTCGCTGGCCAAGCGGCAGGGGAAGGGCGATATCGCGCGCGACGAGTTGATGCGCTTTCTCGCCGAAGCCGCCTGTTATCCGACCGCCCTCCTGCCCAGCCAGGGGGTGCAGTGGCAGGCGGTCGATCCCCACTCGGCAACCGCGACCTTGAACGATGGCGAGGTCAGCGTCAGTCTCTTGTTTGGCTTCAACGAAGACGGACTGATCGAATCGGTCCGCGCTGACGAGCGTGGTCGCACTTTGAACGGCAAGGTCGTCATGTCGCCGTGGGAGGGGCTGTGGTCCGATTACCAACAGCACGAGGGGATGACCATCCCGATGTGCGGCGAGGCGCGCTGGTTGATGCCACAGGGGCCGCGCCCTTACTGGCGGGCGCGGATCGGACGGATCGACTATGAGTTCGTGTGATCGAGGCTCGGCGCCGCGCGCTTGACGTTCCGGGCCAAGGGCTGGCGGTTCAGGACTCGCGGTGCAGGCCCGATGCGCCGAGCGAGACGGTGCCGGCGTCACACAGGGCTCTGATCGCTTCGGCTGCGTAGCCGAGCCGCTGCAGTGTCTCCTCTGTATGCTCGCCGAGTGCCGGTCCCAACCACTCGGTGCTTCCCGGCGTCGCCGACAGTTTCGGAACGATGCCCGGGATCTTGAACGGCTTGCCGTCGGGCAGGGTGGCGGTTTCGATCATCTGCCGGGCCAGGTACTGCGGGTCGGCAACGATGTCGGCGGCTGAGTAGACCCGTGCAGCAGGCACTTCGGCGGCGGCCAGGCAGTGCAGCACGGCTGCTTCGTCATGCGCTGCCACCCAGCCATCGATGAGCGCATAGATCTCGTCTCGGCGCGCGTCGCGACCGGCATTGTCGGCCAGCTGCGCGTCGTTGGCCAGATCGTCGCGGCCGATGACTCGCATCAGTCGCTTGAAGATGGCATCGCCATTGGCGCCGATGGCGACATGTTTGCCGTCCTGCGTCGCGTGCGTGTTCGAGGGCGTGATACCGGGCATGATGTTGCCCGTCCGCTCACGGACGAAACCGAAAACGTCGAACTCGGGCAGCAGTGACTCCATCATCGCGAATACCGCCTCGTAAAGCGCGACATCGACCACCTGTCCCTGGCCGCCGTTCTGCTCCTTGTGACGCAGGGCCATCAGCGTGCCGATCACGCCCCACAGCGCGGCGATCGAGTCGCCAATCGAAATGCCCGTCTTGACCGGTGGCCGGTCAGCGAAGCCGGTGACGTAACGCAGCCCGCCCATTGATTCGCCGATGGCACCGAAACCGGGTTGTTGTGCCAGAGGTCCGCTCTGGCCAAAGCCGGAGAGGCGCAGCATGACCAGGCCGGGGTTGCTGGACGAAAGCGCGTCCCAGCCCAGGCCGAGCTTCTCGAGGACGCCCGGACGGAAGTTCTCGACGACGATGTCGGCTTCGGCGACCAGCTGGTGAACGATCTCGCGGCCGGCGGGATGCTTGAGATTGATGGTCAGGGATTTCTTGTTGCGCGACTGTACGTACCACCACAGCGAGGTGCCTTCGTAGAGCTTGCGCCACTTGCGCAAGGGGTCGCCGCCATCGGGCGATTCGATCTTGATCACCTCGGCGCCGAACTCGGCCATGATCCGCGCAGCGAAGGGCCCGGCGATCAGGCTGCCGAGTTCGATGACCTTGAGACCGGTCAGGGGTTTGGCCATTGTCATCATGGCGATGCGCGTCCTCCTTGCACGTGATGCGCAAGCAACAAAGCCCCCTTGCGGGGGCCTTGTCCTTGCAGCCTGGCGATGCCTGGCGTGTGCCGTCCGCCTACATGCGCTCGATCATCGCGTCGCCGAATGCCGAGCAGGAAACCTCAGTGGCGCCGTCCATAAGGCGCGCGAAGTCGTAGGTCACGACCTTGTCGCCAATCGCCGCTTCCATCGACTTGACGATCAGGTCGGCGGCCTCGATCCAGCCCAGATGGCGCAGCATCATTTCGGCCGACAGGATCAGCGAGCCGGGGTTGACCTTGTCCAGCCCGGCGTACTTCGGTGCCGTGCCGTGCGTGGCTTCGAAACAGGCGTACAGGTCGGAGATGTTGGCGCCGGGCGCGATGCCGATGCCGCCGACCTGCGCGGCCAGGGCGTCCGAAATGTAGTCGCCGTTCAGGTTGGTGGTGCAGATCACGTCGTATTCGGCCGGACGCAGCAGGATCTGCTGCAGGAAGGCGTCGGCGATCGAGTCCTTGATGATGATGCCGTTAGGGAGCTTGAGCCAGGGGCCACCGTCGAGCTCGACGCCACCGAATTCGTTCTTGGCCAGGTCATATGCCCAGTCACGGAACGAGCCTTCGGTGTATTTCATGATGTTGCCCTTGTGCACGATGGTCACCGACCTGCGCTTGTTGGCGATCGCGTACTTGATGGCGGCACGTACCAGACGCTCGGTGCCCTCCCTGGAAATCGGCTTGATGCCGATGCCCGAGGTCTCGGGGAAGCGCATCTTGGTGACGCCCATTTCTTCGCGCAGGAACTTGATCACTTTCTTGGCACCATCCGAGCCGGACAGCCATTCGATGCCGGCGTAGATGTCTTCGGTGTTTTCGCGGAAGATGACCATGTTGGTCTTCGACGGATCCTTGAGCGGTGAGGGGACGCCGCGGAAGTACTGGATCGGACGGACGCATTGGTAGAGATCGAGTTCCTGGCGCAGGGCGACGTTCAGCGAGCGGATGCCGCCACCGACCGGGGTGGTCATCGGGCCCTTGATCGAAACCGAGTATTCCTTGAGCGTGTCCAGGGTCTCTTTCGACAGCCAGACGTCGGAGCCGTACTTCTGGGTCGACTTCTCGCCGGCGTAGACTTCCATCCAGGCGATCTTTTTCTTGCCGGCATAGGCCTTGGCAACGGCCGCGTCGACGACCTTGATCATCACCGGTGTAATGTCGACACCAATCCCATCACCTTCGATGAACGGAATGATGGGGTTATCCGGGATCGCCTGTCCGGGAATGATTTTCTGGCCGCCTTGTGGGACTTTGATCAGACTTGCGCTCATGCCAACTCCATATAGTGTGGTGTGGTTGTATCCGACTCACGTACGGCACCGGCGCTGGGCAGCGCTATACGGTAGTGCGGGGCCGACGGATCGGAGTTTGCTGCGTGTTTGGGCACGAAGGTCTGAAAGAAACAGATGCTCCTGCGCCACCGCTCGCGATTATGTCGTAAATGCAGGCGCTTTGCCAGTCCGCCAGGCGCCTGAAGACGCTGCTACTGGGGCCTGGCAGGGGTCGCCGGCGGGCGGGCGAGCGCTGGTCGCGGTGCGCGATCGCGTGCCGGCCCGGATGCTACAATCGTGCCCGCACAGACCATCCAGGCACGTCCCATGGACATTTCCACTGTAGAAAACGTACTCGCCCAACGCATTGCCGAAGCGATGATCGACGGCTTCGATCGTCACTATCGACTGATCCGTGAATATGGCCAGAAGGCCAAGGGCCTGTTCGAGGCAGCCGACTGGAAGGGCGTCCATGTTGCCGTTCGCAGGCGTATCCGCTCCTACGACGAACGGGTCAGCGAGACCGCCGAGTCGCTCTGTGCCGATTTCGGCGCCGCCTCGCTCGACGATGCCACCTGGCAGCAACTCAAGCTGTTCTATATTGGGCACCTGATCAATCACAAGCAGCCCGAACTTGCCGAGACTTTTTTCAACTCGGTGTGCTCGAAGATTCTGCACCGCACCTACTTCAACAACGACTACATCTTTGCCCGCCCAGCGGTGTCGACCGAGTACATTCAGGCCTCGCCGCCGACCTATCGCAGCTACTATCCGGCACAGAGGGGCTTGTTCGAGACCATCAGGCAGATCATCGTGGACTTCGACTGGCAGCGTCCTTTCGAGGACCTCGACCGCGATATTGGCTACCTCATGCGTACGGCCGAGCAGCGCCTTGGCGAGTGGCCGGCCGCGGAGGCCAATGCGCAGATCCAGGTGCTGCACTCGGCCTTCTACCGCAACAAGGGCGCCTACATATTCGGCAAGGCGATCAATGGTCATCACGAGTTCGTGTTTGCCGTTCCGGTGCTGCATTCACCGGAAGGCAAGCTGGTACTCGACACGATCCTGCTCGACCGCTGGCGGATCAGCGTTCTTTTCTCGCTGTCGCGCGCCTATTTCATGGTCGATATGGAAGTGCCTTCGGGCTACGTGCACTTCCTGCGCGATGTCATGCCCAACAAGCCGGCTTCGGAGCTATACACGATGCTCGGTCTCGGCAAACAGGGCAAGACGCTTTTCTTCCGCGATCTGAAGCAGCATTTTCGGCACTCCGAAGACCAGTTCATCATCGCTCCGGGCATTGCCGGCCTGGTGATGTTGGTGTTCACCCTGCCCTCCTATCCCTACGTCTTCAAGCTGATCAAGGACGTCTTCGGCGCGTCCAAGGAAATGGACCGCGACACCGTCAAGCGCAAGTACCTGCTGGTGAAACAGGTGGACCGGGTCGGCCGCATGGCCGACACGCTGGAGTTCTCGCATGTCCTGCTCCCCAAGAAGCGCTTCTCGACGGAACTCCTCGAAGCACTGCGAACGCTCGCACCGTCGCTGATCGAAGAGGATGGTGAAGACCTGGTGATCAAGCACCTGTACATCGAACGTCGCCTGACACCGCTGAACATCTATCTCGACGCGGCGACGCCGGAGGAAATCGAACACGCCGTTCATGAATACGGCAGTGCCATCCGCGAACTGGCTTGCGCCAACATCTTCCCGGGCGACATGCTCTGGAAGAACTTCGGCGTCACCCGCTACAACCGCGTCGTCTTCTACGATTACGACGAAATCGAATACATGACCGACACCAATTTCCGCGTCATACCGGAAGCGCCGTACCCGGAAATGGAAATGTCCGACGAACCCTGGTACTCGGTCGGTCGGCACGATGTCTTCCCGGAGGAGTTCGCCCGCTTCCTGCTCGGCTCGCCGAAGGTGCGCTCGGCTTTCCTCAAATACCATCGGGCGCTGCTCGACGTGAACTTCTGGCAGACGGCGCAGGAGAAGATACGCGCCGGTCACGTCGAGGATTTCTTTCCCTATCCCGAAGAGCTGCGTTTCTGCAAGGTTTTTGGCGACTCTTGAGGCCGTGCCCGGCCAGCGTGCGCCGGCCTTGTCTTCCGAGCCAGCGTGCCGTCGCTCGCTACTCGCCGAGCCACTCCCTCGCCCAAGTCAGGCCGCGCTCGGTATCCGGCAGCAGGGGCTTGTACTCGCAGCCCAGCCAGCCGCGATAGCCCAGGCGATGCAGCAGTGCGAAGAGGAAAGGGTAGTTGATTTCTCCGCTTCCCGGTTCGTGCCGGCCGGGATTGTCGGCCAGCTGGAAATGGGCAATGCGCTCGATGTTCGCTTCGATGGTCCGCGCCAGATCACCTTCCATGACCTGTGCGTGGTAAATGTCATATTGCAGCCAGAGGTTCTCTACGCCCAACTCGGCAATCAGCGCCAGCGCTTTCCTCGGCGTGTCGAGCCAGAAGCCGGGAATGTCGACGCGGCTGTTGATCGGCTCGATCAGCAGGCGAATACCCTTGCCGGCAAGCTGCCGGGCCGCGTGCCGCAGATTGCTCTTGAAAGTGGCCTCGATCGCCGCTTCCGGAACCTCGTCGGCAGGCACGCCCGCCAAGCAGTTGAGCTGCCGGCAGCCGAGCGCCTGCGCGTAGCTGATTGCCTGCTCGAGGCCGGCGCGAAATTCGCTCTCGCGTCCGGGCAGGCAGGCGATGCCGCGTTCGCCGGCGTCCCAGTCGCCTGCCGGCAGGTTGTGCAAGACCTGCTGCAGGCGATGCTCGCGCAGCAGGCG
>LBIU01000618.1 GCA_000987445.1 Candidatus Accumulibacter adiacens
AGGACTCGGCGGCTCGATGAGGCAGGAAATCAATGAAAAAGACACTGTTGTGGTTCGCATTCGTGGCAGCAATGGCGGTGCAGACCGCCTCGGCCGACCTGGCGACGCAAGCCGTCCCACCCCTGAAGCCGCTGTCGGAACAGCCGAAAGCGGCGCGCCTGGCGGCAGAGTTGCTCACCCGACACCACTACAAGCCGGTTCCGCTGGATGACGCGCTCTCGGAGAAGATCTTCGAGCGCTACCTGAAATTGCTCGACGGCGAGAAGCGCTTTTTTGTGCAAAGCGACATCGATCACCTCGAGGCTGCGCGCACCAGCTTCGATGACGCAATCTATACGGAATACCTCGGCCTTCCCTTTGCCATTTTCAACCTCTACACGAAGCGGGTCGTCGAACGCTTCACTTATGCCCGCAGCTTGCTCAACAAGGGTTTCGATTTTGGCAAGAATGAAGATTACCAATACAACCGCGAAAAGGCTGCCTGGGCCAAATCCGAGCAGGAAATTTCCGAGCTGTGGCGCACGCGGGTAAAGAACGACTGGTTGCGACTCAAACTGGCCGGCAAAGACGACAAGGCAATTATCGCGACCCTTGACAACCGCTATGAGAATTCCCTGCAGCGCGTTTCCCGGACCAAGAGCGAAGACGCCTTCCAGCTGTTCATGAATGCCTACGCCACGACCATCGAACCGCATACCAACTACATGGGCTCGAGGGCAGCCGAGGAGTTCGACATTTCGATGCGCCTGTCCCTCGTTGGGATCGGTGCGGTACTGACCCAGAAAGACGATTACACCCTGATTCGCGAACTGGTTCCGGGCGGCCCCGCTCAGCTCTCGGAACAGCTGAAGCCCGGCGATCGCATCATGGGCGTTGCTCAGGGCAAGCACGGCGCCATCGCCGATATCCTGGGCTGGCGCCTGGACGATACCGTGGCAATCATTCGCGGCGAACCGGACACCATCGTGCTGCTGGACATCCTGCCCGTCGATGCCGGTCCTGACGGAAAGCACAAGCTGGTCGCCCTGACTCGAAAGAAAATCACACTCGAACGGCAAGCCGCCAAGAAGTCGATCATCCCGGTGGCGGATGGCGCGACGACCCGCCGCATCGGGGTCATTGCCCTGCCCGCCTTCTATGCGGATTTCGAGGCACAGGGCAGAGGTGACCCGGACTTCAAGAGCGCGACCCGCGACGTGACTCGTCTGCTGAATGAATTGAAGACGGAAAAGGTCGACGGGGTATTGATGGACTTGCGCAATAACGGCGGCGGGTCGCTGGCGGAAGCGGTGCACCTGACCGGCCTGTTCATCGGCGCGGGCCCAGTGGTACAACAGCGCGATGCGCGAGGCAGGCTGACCGTGGCCACGGCCGCCAACGCCACCGTCGCCTGGGACGGACCCTTGGCTGTTCTCATCAACCGGAGTTCGGCGTCCGCTTCGGAAATCTTTGCCGCGGCGATTCAGGACTATGGCCGAGGCCTGGTGATTGGCGAGCGCAGTTTCGGAAAAGGCACCGTGCAGACCATGGTCAACCTCGATCAGATCGCCAAGAA
>LBIU01000619.1 GCA_000987445.1 Candidatus Accumulibacter adiacens
TTGACGCGCGCGAAGTGCGCCAGATCGGTGAGATAGACGTTCAGTTTGACGACATCAGCCAGCGAACCGCCCGCGGCTTCGGCGACCGCCTTGAGGTTGTCGAAAACGCGCACGATCTGCGCATCGATGCCTTCGACAACGTCCATGCTCACCGGGTCGAGGCCGATCTGACCGGAGAGATAGACCGTATCACCCACTCTTACCGCTTGTGAGTAGGTGCCGATAGCCGCTGGCGCGTCGCTGGTCGAAATGATCGTTCTTGCCATGGTGGTGTCCTCTACAATGATTCGGGTTCAAACGGGAGAGTGTAAATGAGCACCGCGATCATCACCAATCTCGAAAAGCTGCTCGGCGGTCCGCGGGACGGCGCCCTGCTCCGCTATTCGCTGGGCAATGAGCACCTGAAGGCCGGCGATATCGAGCAGGCGGCCAGACGCTTGCGTGAAGCCATCGAAGCCGACGCCAGCTACTCTGCCGCCTGGAAGCTGCTCGGCAAGGCGCTCAGCGACGGCTCGCGCCCACAGGAAGCCCTGGCCGCCTATGAACAGGGAATCGTCGTCGCCGAAGGAAAAGGCGACATTCAGGCGGCCAAGGAGATGCGCGTATTCGCCCGTCGGCTGCGGCAGCGACTGGCGACGGAGGACGGCTGAAGCGACTTAGGGTTTGCCGACCTTGCGTACCGTAGCGGGCGCATCGATACCCAGCTTCTTGGCTTTCCGACGCGCCGCCTCGGCCTCGGCGCGGTTCTTGAAGGGGCCGATCTGCAAGCGCGCCTCGAGCGTCGACGGGATTCCTTCCCGCGCCAGTCGCGCCTGCCACTCCTCGGCCAGCGCCAGATCAGAAAACAGCCCCGATTGCACGATATAGCCCGACACCAGCCGCACCGCGACGGCCGGCGGCGACTCGACCACCGCCGGAGGCGGCATCGCCACGCTTGCGGAGCTCTCAGTGGGCCGTCTGGCCGGAGGCGGCAAGGCCGGCGTGGCGGCCACCCGCGGCGGCGGCGGCGCTGCGGGCAGCGTGCTGTCGCCTGCAGGACCAGCGGCTGTCGACGACGCGCCGCGCCTCTGAATACCGCCGGCCTCCGACGTCGTGGCAGGGCTTGCCGCTCCGGCGCCGCTCGCAACGTCGCTGGCCGCTTCCGGAGCGGCTTGCTCGCTTGCTGCGGCCGGCTCTGCAACGGGCGCTGCAAGTGGCGTCTCAGCCGCCGTTAGCGCTTGCACCGGCTCTCGCTTCCTGACCGGCACCGGTTCGGTGAACTGCTGTGCGGCTTGCCAATCATCCGGTGCGTTGGCATGGTCGAACAGCGCCAGCACGCCAAGCAGTGCCAGAATCATCAGCCCGGCCAGTCCCATCCGCCAAAGCAGCTGCCGTTTGAGGTCGGCTCCCCCCTCGGCGACCGGTTGAGCCGGGCCCGCAACCGGCGCCGCTTCTTGAGCCCTTGCGGCCTTGGCCTTAGTCCCCTGTCGAGCCACCATCTGCCACCCCTGCTCCTCTGTTAACCGTCATGACGCAGTCGACATACCCCACAACCATGAAAGGTGAGTCACTTACGCGACTTTCACGTCAACTGCCGTCCTGGCGATTGCGCACCAGTGCCACCACCAGATCCGCCTCGGCGCGGGCAATACCGCAGTGTTGTGCGATCGTCGCGGCGTCCTGCCCCTGAGTGGCCATCTGCATGGCATCGTTGTACAGCGGCGAAGCGGCCTGCACCGACGACTCCGCAATTTGCGAGACCTGCGCCAACTGGTGGCGAAAGTCGTCGCGGGCCGCCAACAAGCCCTGGCGCAAGTCGTCGACCTCGCAACGCAACTGATAGACCTCTTCCTGCAGCGCATCGATCAGCGCCTGCCCCGGAATTTCCGGCGGCGGTTCGTTCCAGGCGAAGTCGCGCTCCTCGGCGGCAACTGGCGGAGCCGCTTCCGCGGTGCCGGCCAAGAGCGTCGATGCTGCCGCAGGGTCGGAAACGTCGGAATCATCGCCCTCGGCCTTGCCCCCCGCGGCTGCTGGCGCTGGCGCCCCGGCACCAGCAGCGTCCGTTTCCTGGATGCCGGTATAGGCAGCCAGCGCTGACTGCGCCACCAGCGGCGGTACGGCAGCGACGCTGCGTTCGTTCTGCAGCCGACGCATGCGCAGAAAGATGACGACGATGTAAGACAGCAGTAACACGATGACCAGAATCAAGCCTTCGCGCCAGCCCAGACTGCCCAGTAGCTCGAAATCCATTGCGCGCCCTAGTGACTGTGTTTGCCAGACATTATCCCGGAAAGCGCGCTTGCCCGCTCACTTCGCCACGCCGAGGCCTTCGCCTGCCAAGGCCCGCCGCGTTCAGGCGACTTCTCCAGCGCTTCGCGCGCAGCGCCAGCGGTCCTGCCGCGATTATGCCATGCCTGCACTGTGGGAATGGCCTTCTTGCACGCTCGCTTGCCTGACCGGGATCGCGGCGAGATACCCGGAGCGTGGCGGCCGGCAGCCACGTCACGACAAGCGCTGCGCCCGGCACAAGAAGCCCTCGCCCAGCGGACGAGGACTCAAGCGCTTCGTACCACGCGGAGCCGGAGGTCTACTGCAGGGACTCGAACAGCCCGGCAGCACCCATACCGGTGCCGATGCACATGGTCACCATGCCGTAACGCTGTCTGGTGCGCCGCAGTCCATGCACCAACGTCGCCGTCCTGACGGCGCCGGTCGCCCCCAGCGGGTGGCCCAGGGCAATCGCCCCGCCGAGCGGGTTGACCTTCGCCGGGTCAAGCTCGAGGGTGCGCATCACGGCCAGCGCCTGCGCGGCAAAGGCTTCGTTGAGCTCGAACCAGTCCACATCGTCCTGGCGGATGCCGGCCTGCTTGAGCACCCGCGGAATCGCCTCGACCGGGCCAATGCCCATAATCTCGGGCGCCACACCGGCCACCGCGAAACCGGCAAAGCGCGCCAGCGGTTGCAGATTGAACTGCTTGAGAATTCTTTCCGAGACCACCAGTACCGCTGCGGCACCGTCGGACATCTGCGAACTGTTGCCGGCGGTGACCGAGCCGCGGGCGGCAAACACCGGCCGCAAGCGAGCGAGCCTTTCGACACTGCTGTCCGAACGCGGGCCTTCGTCATTCTCGGCCAGGAACTCCTTGATCTGAACTTCGCCCGTCTGCAGATTCGGCAGCCGGGCAGTCACCGCGTACGGCGAGATCTCGGCCTTGAAATGGCCGGCGGCGATCGCCGCGCAGGCTTTCTGGTGCGAGGCGACCGCAAAGGCATCCTGATCGTCGCGGGAAATCTTCCACTGGGCGGCGACCTTTTCAGCGGTGAGACCCATCCCGAAAGCAATCGCGTAGTTGTCTTCCTTCTCGAAGATGGCCGGGTTGAGGGCGATTTTGTTGCCGGTGATCTGGTTCATCAGCGACATCGTTTCGGTACCGGCGGCGATCATCACCTCGGCTTCACCGAGACGAATGCGATCCGCGGCCATGGCCACCGCCTGCACCCCGGAGGCGCAGAAGCGGTTCACGGTCACCCCGGGGACGGTATTCGGCATGCCGGCCAGCAGCAGGCCGATACGCGCAACGTTCATTCCCTGCTCGGCCTCGGGCATGGCGCAGCCGACGATCACGTCCGCGACCATTGCCGGGTCGATCGCCGGTGCCTGCGCGAGCACCGAGGCGATGGCGTGCGCCAGCATGTCGTCGGGCCGAACCTGCCCGAGCATGCCCTTGCGCCGGCCGACCGGCAGGCGTGTGGCGGCGACGATGTAGGCGTCCTGAATCTGTTTCTCCATGATCTGTTCTCCTTGCGTGCGCAGTGGCTTAGTTACGTAGCGGCTTGCCGGTGGCCAGCGTGTGCGCGATGCGCTGCTGTGTTTTCTCGTTCTTCAGCAGTTCGACGAAGAGCTGGCGCTCGACGCTCAGCAACCACTGCTCGTCGACCAGCGATCCGGTCTCGACAGCGCCACCGCACAACGCCGTGGCTGCTGCCTTGGCAACGGCGTAGTCGTGCGCCGAAATCATGCCGCCTTCCCTCATGTTGACCAGCATCATTTCGCAGTTGGCGATGCCCGTACGACCGGCGACCTTGATCTGACGTGGCGACAGACGCGGGTAATGGCCGGCCTCGGCAAGTCCGCGCGCCTCGCGCAGCGCGATGTAAAGCAGCTCCCTGGCGTTGAAGACGACCTTGTCCGAGTCGCTGGCGAAACCCAGTTCCCTGGCCTGCGCGCCGCTTTTCGAGACCGTTGCCATGGCGACGGTCATGAACACCGGCTGGATGAACTCGAAAGGGTCATTGCCGGCGGTCTTCGCGGCCTGCTGCGCGGCACGGATGGCGAACTCCTTGCAGCCACCGCCGGCCGGGATCAGCCCGACGCCGGCTTCGACCAGCCCGATGTAGCTTTCCAGCGCAATCACTCGCTTGGCCGCGTGCATCAGGAACTCGCAACCGCCGCCGAGAGCCATGCCCTGTACCGCGGCAACCACGGGCACTTTCGCGTACTTGAGCGCCATCGACGTGTTCTGAAACTCGGCGACGTACGTTTCGAGCAGATCAAATTGACCCGCGGCGATCGCTTCGCTGACCTCCTTGAGGTTGGCGCCAAAGGCAAATGGCGCCTCGTGCCAGAGCACCAGAGCCCGGTAGTCGGCTTCGGCGCGGGCGACCGCTTCCTGCAAGCCGACGATCACCTCACGGCCGAGGGTATGGTTCCGGGTCTTGACGCTGACGATGGCAATGCCGTCGTCGATCTGCGGCAAAGTCCACAGGCGAACACCCTCGTTCTCCCACACCGTCGAACCGCCGACCGCGGCTTCGCTCAATACCCTTTCGGGGAAAATCTGCCGCTGATAGACAGGCAGCGCCGAACGGGGCTGATAGGCGTCGGCGCTCGCCGAGTACGAGCCTCGCGGGGTGTGCACGCCTTTCACGGCGACCTGGCCAAAGACCCATGCCGGCAGCGCGACCGGACTCATCGCCTGGCCGGCATCGACGTCGGCCTTGACCGCCGCGGCAATCGCCTGCCAGCCAGCGGCCTGCCAGCTTTCGAAAGGCCCCTGCGCCCAGCCAAAGCCCCAACGCATGGCGAAATCGAGATCGCGGGCGTTATCGGCGATTTCGGCGAGGTGAAAAGCGGCGTAGTGGAAAATGTCACGGAAAATCGCCCACAGAAACTGCGCCTGCGGATGCTCGCTGGCGCGCAGCTGGGCGAACTTCTCGGCCGGATTGCGGTTCTTGAGGATCGCCAGCACACCCGGGTCGATCTCGGCGGCGCTTTCGCGATAGTCCTGCGCCGCCAGGTCGAGGACCTTGATCGCCCGACCGTCCTTCCGGAAAATGCCGCAGCGCGTCTTCTGCCCGAGCGCGCCCTTGCCGATCAGCGCCGCCAGCCACGTCGGCACCGCGTAATGGTCGTGCCAGGGATCGTCGGGCAAGGTGTCCTGCATGGTCTTGATGACGTGCGCCAGGGTGTCCAGACCAACGACGTCGGCGGTGCGGTAAGTGGCGCTCTTCGGACGGCCGATGATCGGACCGGTGAGCGCATCGACGACGTCGAAACCCAGCCCCAGGCGCTCGGTGTGGTGCATCACCGCGAGGATCGAGAAGACACCGACGCGATTGGCCACGAAGTTGGGCGTATCGCGCGCACGCACGATGCCCTTGCCGAGACGCGAAACCAGCCACGATTCGAGATTGTCGAGCGGTGCCGGGTCGGTGGTCTGCGTCGCGATCAGTTCGACCAGATGCATGTAACGCGGCGGATTGAAGAAATGGATGCCGCAGAAACGCGAACGCAAGGCCTCGGGCAAGGCTTCGGAGAGACGGTTGATCGACAGACCCGAGGTGTTCGAAGCAATGATCGCCGCCGGCGAGACGAACGGGGCGATCTGACGATACAAGTCGTCCTTCCACTCGCTCTTCTCGGCGATGGCTTCAATGATCAGATCGCAATCGCGCAACTGCTCAAGGTGCTGCGCGTAGTTGGCAGCGTCGATGTAAGCCACGCGATCCTGGCTGGCCAGCGGTGACGGTTCGAGCTTGCGCAGGGCGTCGATGGCGCGGTTGACGATTCCGTTGGCCTCACCTTCCTTGGCAGGAAGGTCGAAAAGCAGCACCGGCACTTCGGCGTTGGCGAGATGCGCAGCAATCTGCGCTCCCATCACCCCTGCCCCGAGTACCGCGGCCTTGCGTACGATGAAGTTGCTCAAGCTGTCCTCCTATTCCGGTCTGTCTATCAACGCGCATCGGGAAGACCCCGCCGCACATCTCCACAAAATAACTCAAACGAACGTTTGAATTATACCTTTCCAGTTTCGATGGTCAAGCAAAGAGCTGCGGGCAGGTGGGCTGCTGCAAGCCGCCCTCCCGGGGGCGGTCGAAAAAAAACCCCGGAACCCGGGGTTTTCTTAGGCGTGCCGCTTGATCAGAAGGCCAGTGAGTATTGCAATCCGAGAAGCCAGACGCTGGAATCATAGTCGCCGGTAACCGTGCCACGATTGGTCAAGGGATTCGCCGTGGTCTCGTTCTGGTTGATCTTCGTGTTCGGGATGTAAATGTAGGCCGCACCAAGTTCAAGCGTCTGCTCCTTAGCCGGTTTCCACTGCATTCCGGCGGTAAACCAGGTGCGATCGTTGTCGGGCAGAGACGTCAGACGGGTGCTCGAACTCTTGACCGGAGTCTGGTCGTAGGCCATACCGAACATGAACTTGATGGCGTCCGTGTACCTGTAGTTGGCGCCCATGGCAACGCGCCAGGTATCGTCGAAATTTGCGTGCAGGACCTGCGCCGTAGCACCGTTCTGAGGCCCCGAGGTGCGGATAATGTCGACGTCCTGAATCGAACTCCATCCCGTCCAGGACACATCGCCCAACATCTCCCAACGGTCGCTCAGCTGCTGAGAAACGCTGAGAATGAAGGTGTCCGGTACCTTGAGGTCCGCTTTCACGTCGCTGTTCCCGCCGGCCGCCGCCAAGCCCAAGGCGGTGTTATTGCCAGCGACCGTGCCATCGCCACTCAGCTTGACGTCGCCATCGGTATGGAACTGGACCGTCGAGCGATACGACAAGCCGACCTTGGTCGACGGCGAAAGCGTAAACAAGGCTCCGATGTTCCAACCCCAGGCATCGTCGTGGATGCTCATGTGCGATTCCACCTGCGGCAGCGCACCAAGGCCGCGGGCAGGAAGAACGGCCACCTGCCGATAGTAGTCGGCCTCGATCTTCTGCCAGCTGAAACCGGCACCCAGGGAGACCTTTTCGTTGACCCGATAGGCGATCGAGGGGTTGATGTTGATGGTCTTGATGTCGAACTCGTTCGACTGCGCACTGCCCTTCCACGGCTTATCGTACTTGGTCGCGTTACCGAACGGCGCGCCGATACCAAGACCGATATAGAGATCCTTGTTCAGCGCCCACGAGATATAGCCGTTCGGGATAAACGCCCAGCTACCGGCATCGTCACCGTCGCCAACGGCGGGACTGCTGAAGACGCCGACAGCTGAACCCTTGTTATTGAACTTGAAGCTCGGTCGCACCGCCGTCAGACCGCCGGAAACCTCACGGTCCTTCAGTTGCGTCATCCCCGCCGGGTTCCAGAAAATCGTGCTGGCGTCGTTGGACTTGGCCGCCGAGCCGGCGTAGGCATTGCCGAGGCCGCTGCCCGCCTCCAGCAATTGAAAACCCGAGGCACTCGCCGCACCCGAAAACGCCACCAGAAGCAGTGCCGGCATCACTCTCATCGAAATCCGCTGTGCCATTTCCTTTTTCCCCTTGGATATAATCTGGCGTGGCTTTTTCGCCACACACGAATTGTCTTGTACAAGCACATGCTAAGACCAGCCACCAGAAAAATCTCTAGTTAAACGATGTTTGGCAGCGCTTCATTGCCCCCATGTTGGTTAATTGCAACATGGCTGCGAACGGCTTCAGTGGCTCTTGGCGTTGTTGGTCCGGCAGTCGCGGTGTCAGGCCTTGCGGTTCCTCGAATAGTGGAGCGGCCCGCCGGTAAACGGCGCGAAGCCGGTGCCGAAAATGACCCCGGCGTCGGCCAGATCAGCGTCGGCGACGACGCCTTCGCTGACCAGCTTCTGCGTCCGTTCGAGCAAGGGTGCGAGCAGGCGCTCGGCGAGGCCGGCCGGCACGTTTCCTGGTACGCCCTTGGCCGCTTTTCCCTTCCGGTATTCATAGAATCCGCGGCCGGCTTTCTTGCCGAGGTGGCCCGCCTTGTAACGCTCGAGCAGGCAGCGTGGCGGCTCGGCATTTCCACCAGCCAGGCTCTTGCCAGCGGCCATGGCAACATCGAGACCGACCATGTCGACCAGTTCGATCGGCCCCATCGGCATGCCGAAGGCGAGCATCGCTTCGTCGACGGTCTCCAGCGCGAGCCCCTCGTCGACGGCGCGCATTGCTTCGAGCATATAGGGCCCGAGAACGGCGTTGACCAGGAATCCGGGCGCGCTCTTCACCGGCAGCGGCAGGCGATCGATCTGTTTGACGAAAGCCGTGCCATGCGCCAGCATTTCCGGGTCGGCGCCATCGGCCGCAACGACTTCGACCAGCGGCATCTTGGCCACCGGATTGAAGAAGTGAATGCCGATCAGGCGTCCCGGCCGGCTCAGCCCACTGTTCAAGTCTTCGATCCGGAGACTGGAAGTATTGGTCGCCAGCACCGCGTCGGGCCTGATCACCGCATCGAGCTGTTCGAGCAAGGCGCGTTTGGCCTCGAGGTTTTCGAAGATGGCTTCAATGACCACATCGGCATGCCTGGCTCCATGCCCTTCGGGGTCCGGAATGAGGCGATCCATGGCGTTGCGCAACTCGTGCGCATCCCTGATCCGCTTCGCATAAGCCGCGTAGGCGCGTTGCAGGGCGGGCGCGATACGTTCCATTCCCTGATCCTGCAGGGTAACCGTCAGCCCACGCAGGGCGCACCAGGCAGCAATGTC
>LBIU01000620.1 GCA_000987445.1 Candidatus Accumulibacter adiacens
TCGATGAACAAGCGCACCCGCAGCGGCAAATGTCGGCGTTGCGGAAATACCGCGTAAATGCCCACCGGGGGTGCAGCGTAGTCGTCAAGCAGGGACAGCAGCCGTCCGCAACGCAGGTCGTCGCCCACTTCCCACACGGATCGCCAAGCCAGGCCCTTGCCGGCCAACGCCCACTCGTGCAAGACCGCGCCATCGTTACACTCGAAAGCCCCCGACACCTTTCGCTGCACGACTTCACCCGTTGCCGTCTCGCGCAAGCTCCATCCCCGCTGCTGGTCAAGCGACAAGCAGTTATGTGCCAGCAGATCACCCGGAACCCGTGGTTGCCCATGCCTGGCTAGATAGGCGGGACTGGCCACCACCACCCGGCGCATTTCGCCGAGCCTGCTGCTGGCGAGACTCGAATCGGCCATTTCGCCGATGCGCACGGCACAGTCAACGCCCTCGTTCAGCAGGTCCACGACACGATCGCTGAGGTCGAGCCGGACGCTGACCTCGGGGTTCTCGGCCATGAACGCGGCCACCTGCGGCGCCACATGCCGCCGCCCGAAACCGGCTGGAGCGGACACCTTGAGATGGCCACTGGCGCGTATGCCACCGAGCGAAACCGCCGCTTCGGCGTTCGCCAACTCATTGAGGATTCGCTGGCAATCTTCAAGGAAGGCCTGCCCTTCGAAGCTCAAGGAAAGCTTGCGCGTCGTGCGCAGCAACAACTTGACGCCAAGGCGCGCCTCGAGCGCGTCGAGACGCCGCCCGATCACCGCCGGGGTCACGGCTTCCGCTCTGGCTGCCGCCGACAGACTGCCGCGGGTCGCCGAATCGACAAAGGCACGAATTTGCTTGAGATGATCCATGAGCCAGATTACATACCAGAGGTAAAAGATCATTTGATTCTAATCGGTATTCCCATTCGATGCCGCGTCTAATACAATCGCTGCACTGCATCATAAACCTTCGACAGGAGCCACCACATGAGCCTCAATCTGCCCGCCGGAATGGAAATCAACGCCCCCATCAAGCCCGCTTACGAAACCATTCTGACGACTGACGCGCTGGCTCTGGTCGCCAAACTGCATCGTGCCTACGAAGGCGTTCGCCAGGAGTTGCTGCAGGCGCGCATCGACCGCCAGGCGGCTATCGACGCTGGCGACATGCCCGACTTTCTGCCTGAGACCCGGAATATCCGCGAGGGCGACTGGAGCGTTTCCCCGCTACCCAAGGCACTCGAGCGCCGCCGTAGCGAAATCACCGGTCCGGTCGAAGCGAAGATGGTGATCAACGCCTTCAACTCCGGCGCCGACTCCTACATGGCCGACTTCGAGGACTCGAACAGCCCGAAGTGGGACAACCAGATTCAAGGCCAGGTCAACCTCTACAAGGCCATTCGCCGCGAGCTGTCGTTCGTCAACGAAGCCGGCAAGGAATATCGGCTCAACGACAAGGTCGCCACGCTGCAGATTCGTCCGCGCGGATGGCACCTCGACGAAAAGCACGTAACTGTTGATGGCCGGCGCGTCTCCGGCGGCATTTTCGACTTCGCGCTGGTTTTCTTCCACAACGCCAAAGAGCAGATCGCGCGCGGCGCCGGCCCCTTCTACTATCTGCCGAAGATGGAGTCGCACCTGGAAGCGCGCCTGTGGAACGATATCTTCGTCATGGCCCAGGAGCATGTCGGCCTGCCGCGCGGCACGATCAAGGCGACGGTGCTGGTGGAGACCATTCTGGCGACCTTCGAGATGGAGGAAATTCTCTACGAACTGCGTGAGCACTCGGCGGGCCTCAATGCCGGCCGCTGGGACTACATTTTTTCATGCATCAAGAAGTTCAAGAAGAACCCGGATTTCTGCCTCGCCAACCGTGCGGCAATCACCATGGAAGTTCCCTTCATGCGCAGCTATGCGCTGCAACTGGTCAAGGTCTGCCACTCGCGCGGCGCACCGGCGATGGGTGGCATGAGCGCACTGATCCCGATCAAGAACGATCCCGAGGCCAACGAGAAGGCGCTGGCCGGCATCCGCCACGACAAGGCGCGCGACGCCCAGGACGGCTTCGACGGCGGCTGGGTCGCCCACCCGGGCCTGGTCTCGATCGCCGCCGAGGAGTTCCAGAAAGTGCTCGGTGATCGCCCCAACCAATGGGAAAAACAGCGCCACGAAGTGTTTACCGCCGCTGATTTCCTCGACTTCCAGCCCTCGCAGCCAATTACCGAAGCGGGCGTGCGCAACAACATCAACGTCGGCATTCACTACCTCGGCAGCTGGCTCGCCGGCAACGGTTGCGTGCCGATCCACAACCTCATGGAAGACGCGGCGACCGCCGAGATCTCACGCTCGCAGGTCTGGCAGTGGGTGGTCTCCCCGAAAGGTGTCCTCGATGATGGCCGCAAGGTCACCGCCGCGATGGTGCGCGCGATGATCACCGAGGAGCTGGCGAAAGTGAAAGCCGCGGTCAGCGAACAGGGCGAAGACACCGCCACCTACGATCAGGCGGCGGTAATCTTCGACAAGATGTCGCTGAGCACCGAGTACCCCGAGTTCCTGACCCTACCGCTGTACGAAGCAATGGACTGAGACCGGAAAGCGCAGCTCAGAAAAACGGCGCCGTGCGACACGGCGCCGTTTTTCGTCGTGCACTTGCCATCCTCTAGCGGCCGTCTACCCGCGCCGAGCGGCGACGCGAACGAACGCCCGACCGTCATCTCCCGAATCCGCGGCGGCGGAGGTCAATGCCGCCGGGCAGGTATGAGACAATCAGCGAGCTCTGGACTCCCAAACGCATCGCCCTCACGTGGCGACAGCGCCCTCTGGATATTGCCGCGTGCGGTGAGAGGGGAGGCAAAACCGCAACAAGGATAGACAAACCAATGCCCGACCTCGCCTCGTCGACCTTCTGGATCGCCGTCCTCCAGATTATCGCCATCGACATTCTGCTCGGCGGCGACAACGCCGTGGTCATTGCACTGGCATGCCGCAAGCTTCCCGACGAACAGCGCAAGAAGGGAATCTTCTGGGGGGTCGTCGGAGCAATCGGGTTGCGCATCGTCCTGATCTATTTCGCCCTGCAACTTCTCGCCGTTCCTTACCTCAAGATCGTCGGTGGGTTGCTGCTCTTCTGGATCGGCATCAAACTGGTGATCCCCGAAGACGAGGAGGCCCATGGCGACGTCGCTACCAGCGCGACCTTGGCCGGTGCGATCAAGACGATCATCGTCGCCGACGCCGTCATGAGCATCGACAACGTCATCGCCGTCGCCGCGGCCTCGCATGGATCGATCGTTCTCGTGGTCTTCGGTATTGCGGTATCGATCCCGATCGTCGTCTGGGGCAGCAAGCTGGTGCTGCTGCTGATGGATCGCTACCCGGTGGTAATCACCGCCGGCGGCGGACTGCTGGGCTGGATCGGCGGCGGCATGCTGCTCACCGACCCGACGATCCCGGCCAGCTGGCGTGAGATCCTTCCCTACAGCACCTACCTGGCTTCCGCGGTCGGCGCCTTGCTCGTGGTCGCGGCCGGCAAGCTGCTGGCCAGCCGGCAGCACCACCGACATCCGAGCAACGAACTCGCCGCGCCGAGCGGCGAAGATCTGATGGAAGGAAAACCGAAGTGAAAGCACACTGGCTGCTTCCCGTCGACGGCTCAGCGACTAGCCTGCGCGCCGTCGCGCACGTCGTGCAACAAGCGCCATGCAACACCGCGGCGCCGACCATCAGTCTGGTGAACGTGCAGGCGGCGCTGCCGTCGGACATCACTCGTTTTGTCAGCAAGAACAACGTCGAAGACTACCACCGGGAAGCTGGTGAGGCGGCGCTGGCAGAGGCCGGCGCCAGACTCGAGGCGGCAGGCATCGCCTACTCGAAGCACATTCTGGTCGGCGAGGCGGCGCAGACAATCGCCGACTACGCCGGCGAACACGGCTGCACGCTGATCGTCATGGGCTCGCGCGGGCTCGGCTCAGTCGCCGGCCTCCTGCTCGGCTCGGTCACCACCCGGGTTGTTCATCTGACCGAGCTGCCGGTGGTGGTCATCAAGTAATCGGCAGACAGCCCACATCCAAGGGTCATTCTATCGGCGGAGCGGCCCGCTGGGCCGCTGACTTGCCTGTCGTACCGGTCTGCGGACCGCAGTCGCCACCACCTACAGGACGTAGCGCGACAGATCCTCGTTCTTTGCCAGTTCAGCGAGACGATCATCAACGTAAGCTGCGTCAATGGCCACTTTCTCGAAGCGGCCCTCGCTGGCAGAAAACGACACTTCTTCGAGCAGCCGCTCCATGACCGTATGCAGCCGCCGCGCGCCGATGTTTTCGGTTCGTTCGTTGACCGACCAGGCGATCTCGGCCAGCCGCCTGACGCCTTCTGCCGAAAACTCCAGGGTCACGCCTTCAGTGGTCAACAACGCCTCGTATTGCTTGGTCAGGCAGGCATCGGTCTGGGTCAGGATGCACTCGAAGTCGGCCACCGACAGCGAATCGAGTTCGACACGAATCGGAAAGCGGCCCTGCAACTCGGGAATCAAGTCCGAAGGCTTGGCCAGATGAAACGCGCCGCTGGCGATGAACAGCACATGATCGGTGCGAATCATCCCGTACTTGGTGGACACGGTCGTACCTTCGACCAGAGGCAACAGGTCGCGCTGCACGCCCTGGCGCGAGACGTCGACACCGTG